>CAYZZY010000085.1:0-11119 GCA_964482745.1 uncultured bacterium | reverse complement strand
TTAACAAATCAATATAACTTAATTTGGTTCTTGTGTGCGGGCTTTCTCCAATGGGCGTTTGCGATGGAAATTTATCAAAGGATTTTGTTCTCAGCCTGTAAGACTCTTTTATCCGTCTTTTGGAAGCTATACAATAAAGAAACTATAAATGTTAAGGTGAAAAAGTCAATTCGAATTTTCTTTGTTAAAGCAGGCCGTTTTAAATATATTTTTAATTTCGGGCCATCTGCCGGCGAGCAAAACAAGCCATCAGATGATCTGTTTTCTAAGGGGAGCAAAGCTTGGCTCGTTTATTTTCAGAGACCAGAATCGATTTCTTTTCCATGTGTTCCTCCTATTGGGCCACCGGTAGGGTGAAAGTAAAGATGCTCCCCTGACCGGAAGATGATTCCACCCAGATCACGCCCCCGTGAGCGCGCACAATCTCTTTGCAGATAGCGAGTCCCAAACCCGTGCCTCCGGCATCTTGTCCCTTCATCTGAACAAATTTCTCAAAAATCTTTGATTGATATTCCGGGGGAATTCCAGGTCCATCGTCACGCACGGACAGGTGGACGTTCGACCCGATTCTGTGTGCCATGAGTTGGATGTGGCCGCCCTTGCTCACATACCGCAATGCATTGGAAACCAGGTTGGTCAGCACCCAGGTGATCTTGTTGGCATCTGCGCGAATGCTGGGCGGATCTCCGGTCACCTCCGATATGAGCGTGACCTCCTTCATATCCATCTGGCTTTTGAAAACCGCTTGCACGTGGTCAAAAAGAGTCGAAACCGGAACGCTCTCAAACTCCAACTCGATTCTTCCCGCTTCGATCTTGGACAGATCCAGCAAGTCATTGACCAGGGCCTTCATCCGGTGCACTTCCTCGTGAGCAGCCTGCAAGAGATCCCGGTCCTTCTCGGCGAGTTCCTGGGCGACGTGTTCCAGGAGCAGATCAACACTCATTCCCAGGCTGGTCAGCGGTGTCCGCAGCTCGTGGGACGCTGCCATGACGAATTCACTCTTGAGCCGCTCTACTTCCTTCAGTCGAGTGACGTCTTTAAGCAGCAGCACGATGCCGGACAGATTGCGGTCCCTTCCGCGAATGGCCGTGACGGAAAACAGATAGTGGCGGGACCGTTCTCCCTCCGCCAGAGAGACAATCCGCTGTTCATCGGGAAGGTTGGGTTGCACTCCGGTCTCCACCGTCTTGCGAATCAGATCGCAAACATTGGGGTCCGGGAGAATATCTCCGCACTGCAATGTGGCGCTTTCGGCAAACTCCAAACCGAGCAACCGGCGCGCGGCGGGGTTGATACCGGTCATCTTGAGGTTGGTGTCGAAAACCACCAAACCGTCCTCAATGCTGGAAAGGATCGCTTCCCCCTTGTTCTTTTCCGAGATGATCTGCTCAATGTTCATCTCGTGGTAACGGCCGAGTTGTGTGGCCATTTGGTTGAACTCGCCGGCCAGACGGCCCAGTTCATCCCCGGTTTCCACGGGCACCTGAACGGCATAGTCGCCCGATGAAATTTTCCGTGACGCTTCCATGAAACGCCGGATTGGCCGGACGATCCGCTCCGCGAGAAACAAGCTGAAGATCAGCGCCACAATCAATGCCGACGCCGCCACCAGAACGGTGGACCAGATAGCGCGTTTGGCGACGTGGCTCGCCCTAACACTGGCCCCATACATGGTTTTTTCGTTGAGATAACGCAGCCCGACACATGCCTCGCGCACCTTGGTAAAGAGGGGATGAACCGATTCCTGGTAAGTAGTTAAGGAAGGGCGACGAGAAGCTTGTGCCGTATCGCGTAAATCTGTCAGCCTGGAAAACTGCTGCCGGTACTTCGAATAATCAGTCTCAATGGATTGGACGAGTTCCGCCTCGCCTTGAATCGTAGTATTGTCCTTAGCCCGGGCCAGCCACTCAAAAAACACCTTCTCGCTTTCCCGGAACTGTTCGATTCCTTTCTCGCCGGCTCCCAGGAACATAATCAGGATGCTGCTGTCCTGCCGCTCCAAGGCATCCACCATGTTTTCGGCAGCAAGGATGCTCCGATAGTTTTCGCTTAGGATCGCGTCGGTGGCCTTACCCAGGGAGACCAGATTCGTAACGGCCCACGCAACCACTAGGCCCATGAGGGCAAAGGCGACGCCATATCCAACTAATATTTTCTTTTTCAACGTCATGGAACACCATCCTCCATTCAATTACAGCAGGCACCCATGCAGATAGCAACAGTCGTTCCATACTGTAAAATAGGTGCTTTCAACTAGTTGTATGGCTTACAGAGGAAAGCGGCCTTGAAACCTGAAAGGCCGGAACGGGCGCGATCTTGCATAATGCAAGGCACGTGTTCATGGAAAGCAAGATCAGATTCCGTAGGTTTTCCTCCTGCGCCAGAGCGTCGCCTGGTCGACGCCCAGAACGTCCGCTGCTTCCTGGAGCGAAGATGTGTTGGCCATGACTCTTCTGATGTGCAGCTCTTCAATGGTGGACAAAGGCACCCTGTCGCCAATGGCGGGGGGGCCGGCAGCGGGAGCCATATTGTCGGGAAGATCGCTTTTACCGATCCGTTCACTGCTGCCAAGGATTACAGCGCGTTCGACGGTGTTGCGAAGCTCTCGAACATTTCCAGGCCACGCGTAGATCTTAAGTGCTTGTTCGGCTTTCTCGGTGTATCCGAGGATCGATTTGTGGTTGGTTCGGCAAAAATAGACGAGAAAATCCATCGCAAGGGGCATAATGTCTTCCGGCCGCTGCCGAAGTGGAGGGACGGTCAGGCTGATCACGTTGAGCCGGTAGAACAGGTCTTCCCGGAAACGGCCTTCGGCCACGCGCTTTTCAAGGTCGGCGTTGGTGGCCGCAATAATGCGCACGTCCGCCTTCCGGGGCGTCGGCTCTCCAAGACGTTCGTATTCTTTGTCCTGGATGAACCGCAGCAACTTGGCCTGTAATGAGAAAGGCATGTCTCCGATTTCGTCCAAGAAGATCGTGCCACCCTCGCATGCCGCGATGCGCCCGGGATTATCCCGCACCGCCCCGGTAAACGCGCCTTTGGCATGTCCGAACATCTCACTCTCAAGAAGGTCGTGCGGCATTGCCGGACACGCCACCACCCCCATGGACCTGGCCGCTCTTGGGCTCCAGTGATGAATCGCCCTGGCAAAGACCGATTTTCCTGTGCCGCTTTCCCCTTGAAGCAACACAATCGCTTCCGAGGAAGCGGCCTTTCTCGCAGTCTCGAGGACCCGTTGCATGCCGGTATTTTTGCTCTGGAGCCGCTCTTCCGGACCAAACCGATGAATGTCTCCCTTAAGCGTTGATATTTCGCTTTCCAGTTCCCGAATTCGGCCGATCCGACGGGTTAGAAGCCGGACTTGATCCGGGGTAAAGGGTTTGGCGATGTAATCGGTGGCGCCGCGCCGCATGGCCTCCACGGCGCTCTCGACGGTGGCATGCGCCGTGATGACCACAATCTTTGTCCAGGGTGAGTCCGACAGCAGGACGGGAATCAACTCCATACCGTCTTCTTCGCCCAGCTTGAGGTCCACAAAGGCCAAGTCGAAGGAGCGCCTTTTGGCCTCCTCGACGGCGTCAGCGAAATTGCTTACGGCAATGACGGTATGTCCCTCATCCGCCAAGCAGTAAGAGAGCGTCTTACGAATGTTGACCTCGTCGTCCACGATGAGGACGCTGAGGTGGACGGGCTCCTTAACATTATTCATCGCCATTACCGATCACACCTCAATCCGATTACCGGAGGTCTCATCTTGATCGAATCCGATGTTATTAATTGCTTTTTCTTCTATTGTTGATTGTTTCATATTTTTTCGCTTTGTCATAAAAATTGAATATCAAAATGAAAATGGCTGTCATTCCACATATATAAAGGAAGTTGAGGGTGAGTCGATATTCCCTGAACCATTCTTTCACACAATAAGACAACGAATTTGCGTGTTTTTCGTTTGATTCAACAAGTCTATCCAGATTTTCTCTTAATGCCTGAAATGAACCCCTTGATTTTTCCATCAATGCTACGGTGGCCCGCCCATTAAAATTCCCCTTGGACAAAGCAATCGATTTTCTACTGTTTTCCAAGTAAGCCTGCCAATCTGAGATAAACTTTTCATACGTCTCTCTCTTCTCCTGCGAGGAGAGCATATTTCTATATTTTTCTTGATTTCGCTCAACTCGCTGCAGAACCAATTTCATTCTGTTTTCGTATTCATTCATTTCTTCTTCTTTGAGGGAAAGAAAGTGTTCCATTTCAGCAAGCCTGTATTCCAGTGTGTTCTTATAAATTTCTGATAAAATCTTTGAGTCGGCCAACCGTTCATTATACCCTTGGCCAACCATTCCCTCATGAGTTGCTGTAAAAAGCCCGACAATTACGATAAGCAAAATAAAGCATAGAATGGCGATAATGGATTTTATGCCAATCTTGTCTTCGGATCTTTTCATGTAAGGTTCCCTTTAGAACACGTTCTTAATCTATGAAAACCCATCAATACATAGGCATGTCAGATCGCCATCCGAACACCGACTTCAATCACCTGGTCCGCCGGAAGACTGAAAAACGAGGTGACATCGGCGGCGTTGCGGGACATAAAAATGAAAACGCTCGCCCGCCAGCGTGCCATTGCGCTGTTTTCCGCGATAACCAGGTTTTCACGGCCGATGTAAAAACTCGTTGATTCCGGATCCAGATCCAAGCCCTGCCCGCGCGCCAACGCCAGCACGGTATCCAGCTTGGGATCTTCCATAAATCCATAGCGGGCCGTAAGGCGATAAAACCCGCCGCCCAGTTTTTCGGTTTGGATCTTTTCCAGATTGGGCACCCGGGGAACGTCTTCCACCCGAAAATTCAGCAACACCGTCCGGCTGTGCACAACCTTGTTGTGTTTGACGTTCTTTGCCAGGGCCACGGGCACAACGTGGGGACTGCCCGTCAAAAAGACAGCATCCCCCTCGATTTTGTTTGGCGGCCGGCTGGCCAGATCCACGATAAATTGATGCACCGGCGGCATGACCTTGCGCAATTGATCGGCCAGAATCCGGCGACCCTTGGCCCAGGTGATCATCAATATGAAGAATGCCGCGCCGATGACCAGTGGGAACCAGGCGCCATGCAGGATCTTGCTGATGTTGGCCATAAAAAACGGCACATCCACGAGCAAGAATAGACCTGCAAGCGGCGCGGCCCATACCAGGGGCCATTGCCACCGACTGCGGGCGACAATAAAAAAAAGCGTCGTGGTAATCAGCATCGTAGAGGTGACGGCCACCCCGTATGCGGCGGCCAGCTTGCTGGAGGATTGAAAACCCACCACCAGCGCGATGGTGCAGACCATGAGCATCCAATTGACCGGGGCCACGTATATCTGGCCGATTTGCGCTGCAGCGGTGTGCTGGATCTTCAAACGCGGCAGATAGCCCAGCTGAATCGCCTGCCGGGTCATGGAAAAGGCGCCGCTGATGACGGCCTGGGAAGCGATGATGGTGGCCAGGGTGGCCAATATTACGGTCGGAATCATGGCCCAAGAGGGCACCATGGCGTAAAACGGATGGCTTGCCACTTCAGGGCGGTCCATCAGCAGCGCCCCTTGCCCGAAATAATTCAACACCAGGGCCGGAAAGACCAGGGCGAACCAGGTCAGGCGAATCGGCCGGGTGCCGAAGTGCCCCATATCCGCATATAACGCTTCGGTCCCGGTGACCACCAGAAAGACCGCGCCCAACACCACGAACCCATGCAGCTTGTTGAGGATAAAAAAATGGATGCCATACCACGGGAAAATCGCCTTTAAAACCTGGGGGTCACGGACAATCTGCGCCGCGCCGGTAACGGCCAGAAAGGACAGCCAAATCAGAATCACCGGCCCGAACAAGCCACCCACCCGCGCCGTACCATGGCGCTGGATCAGAAACAGGCCGATGAGAATGGCAATGGTCAGGGGAATCACATAAGGATCGAATACAGGAGTGATGATACCGATGCCTTCCACGGCGCTCAAAACGGAAATGGCCGGGGTGATCATGCCGTCCCCATACAGCAGACACGCCCCAAACAGACCCAGGGCGACCACGCCCAGCCCCCGCCGGCTTCCGGACGGGGCCCCGTGCCCGCGAACCAGGGCGGTCAGGGCGATGACCCCGCCCTCATCCCGGTTGTCCGCCCGGAAAACGAACACCAGGTATTTCACCCCCACGATCATAACCAGCGCCCAGAACATCAAGGAGAGGATGCCCATCACGTTGACCTGGCTGACGGCAATCCCGTATTCGCCGTGGAAACACTCCCGGATGGCGTATATCGGGCTGGTGCCGATGTCTCCGAAAACCACGCCCAGGGCGGCCAGGGACAGTTGCGCCAGTCGGCTGTTGGTCTTGGCTTGAGGATCTTCTGGCTGCGCTTTTTTTGGTTTCGTCTTTTCAGCGTCTTCAATGGAAACCGTCATGCACGACCTCTTGATCCATTATTTTGTTGTCCTGTGGCTTGCGACCGCCTTGCATCGTTCAGACCGTTATGAACTTCCGGCTCAAATAGATCACGCCGATCAACAACGCCAGCAATCCGATCCATGCGGCTGCCGCTATTTTCACCATTCGCCTGGCCCGTGCCGCTTCCCAGAAAAAACGGGGACGGACGCCCTGAAGCAGAAAAATGCCCACACCGGACAGGTTCACACAAATGATATTAGCCAGCGTCAACAGCAGGGCCTTTACGCCCATGGCCAGGTGGCCGGACCCCATCAGCAGCCCGGCCGCCGCGATCGGCGGCAGGATGGCCACCGCCACCATCACCCCCACCAGCGCGGCCGAGACGCCTGAGGTAAAGGCCAATGCGCCCGCACTGCCTGCCGCCAGGGCCAGAACTATATCACTGTAGCCGACCGCCGCCCGGCTCGCAATTTCCGACCCGGTGGGATCGATGCACATAGCAAACCCAACCAACGCCGCCAATATCAGCGCCATGAACATCCCCAGCGAGTTGGCCTTGAGCGCGCGGCGGGCCAACTTGCCATCACCCAGCGTTGTTGCCAAAGACAAAGCCATGTTGGGAGTCAAAAGCGGCGCAATAACCATGGCCCCGATAATGATCGCTACATTATCGCGCACAAGACCGACCGTGACCACGATGACCGACAAAACAACGGCCAATATATAATTCCTGGAGATCTCGACGCCGCCGGCCAGTTTCTCCACCAGCTCCAAACAAGCGATCCGCTCCGGGGATGGTTTTTCCGCCTCTGTGTTCTCTTTGTCATCCTGTGGCACCTCTTCCGGAACTTCAACAGGAGGAACGGTCGCCTTCACCTCCATGAGGATCGCGCGAAATCCCTCCAGGTGAGCGTATTTCTTCTCAAATGCCGAGATGACGTCTTCCGCCTGATCAGCTTCGACCAATACGCGCACCAATGTCAAGCCCTCATCGATCGACTGTTGCCAGCGCCCTAAAACATGCAGCCCGTCAAGCGTCTTAGCCACCCAACCGCTGTTGTCTTCCGGCAACATGAATTCAATCAAACGCAATGCCATTGTTTACCTCTGGCGTGATTACACGGTTTGAAAAATAACATGATCCATAGAGCGATTTAGCAAATAAAAACACCCCGACCCCTGATCTAAATGGCATGTTATAATACATGCAATGTGACATGCAACATAAAATAAGGTGATCTTGGGAGAACCACAAAGACATCTGTGTACAATCACGCCAAAGGCGTGATTGTACAAAACGACTTGAAAAACTTCAGAATGTGAGACAGGTTGTCAATCCCTAAGCGTTCGATATTCAACTATTTTATAAGTAGCACGCCGTTTCCGATGAAGCGGAAGCGGCGTCAAGCCGGATTTTCACACTCGCCGGCGTTACGGTTACTTCAACGCCTTGATCTTTCGAATATCCTCGGACTTGCCCAGCATGATCAGGATGTCGCTATCCTTTATCACAAAGCTCGCCGGCGGGACCAGGCGGAAGTTCTCCGGGATTAGTTCCTTTATGGCGATGACGTGTACATTGTACTTCGCCCGCAAATTAAGGTCCTTTAGACTCTTTCCGATAAACTCACTCGGCGGCCCCACTTGGATAAGATCAAAATCGTCCGCAAGCGGGATGAAGTCCAGCACGTTGGGTCGGGACAGACCGCGAGATACACGCAAGGCCATCTCTCGCTCCGGGTGAATGATCTCTGTGGCTCCCACCCGCTTGAGGATTTTTCCATGGTCGTTATCCAGGGCCTTGGCCAGGATTTTCCGGACCCCGATCTCTTGCAGGTAGAGGCATATCAAAATGCTGGTGCTGATCTTTGTGCCAGTGGAAACGATCACCCCATCCATGTTTTCCAGACCGAGGGATTTCAAAGCTTCCTTGTCCGTGGCATCGAGGACTACCGCTTCCGTGGAATGCGGGTCGATAGCCTGCACTCGGGCTTTGTCCGTGTCGATTGCGACAACTTCATTGCCATCCTCAAATAAAGCCCTGGCAGCGTGAAAGCCGAAATTACCAAGCCCTATGACTGCAAAGTGTTTCATATTTATTCTCCATCTGTCTATCCGATCATCAAGTTCTCTTCGGAGTACTCAATCCCATTGGTCGTGCCGGTTCCGACGATAATGTATGAAAAAGTCAGCACACCGGCTCGACCGATGATCATTGTCAAAATGATCCAGAGCTTGCCCCACGTGTTGAGCTCCGAGGTTATTCCCATGGACAGCCCCACCGTCCCGAATGCCGATACTGTCTCAAAGAGATACACAAGAAAAGACCTCCGCGGTCCGACCACCTCGTGACCACTGGCTGAATCACCCACGAGAATCAAAAACAAGACCACGCCGATAATCCCTATGGAAACGAGAATCAGCGATACGCTGCGGGTCACGGTCTCTGTCGGAATACTCTTCTTGAACATGTTGACACGCCGCCTTCTGCGTACCCGGCTCAAGGTGAATGCCGTTAAAAGCGCCAACGTTGTTGTTTTTACGCCACCGCCGCAGGAGCCTGGTGACGCTCCGAAAAACATAAGGAAGATCATCATAGCGAGGGTGGCGTCTTTCAGCGAAGCAATATCCACCGTGTTGAACCCGGCGGTGCGACACGTTATGGATTGAAACAGCGGAGCCAAGATACGATGCAGAAGTGACTGCGCATTCCCCAAAGCCTGTCGCTCCAAGAATGCGAACATAAAAGCTCCGGAGGCGATCAGGACCACAGTCGTCATCAAAACCGTCTTGGTATGTATCGATAGGCGAACCCTTTTTTGTTTTCGCCTCTCAAACCAGGATTGAAGGTCGTAGAGCACCGGAAACCCGATGCCCCCTACCACGATCAAGCTGCATACGGTCATGTTGAGGAGGAGGTTATCGCTGTAACGCACCATGCTGTCTGAGAACAGGGCAAATCCGGCATTGCAAAACGCCGAAACCGAGTGAAAGACCGCCGTATAGACGGCACGCAAAAAGGGGAGTTCACGGCTCCAATGGATAGTCAGCAAAACAGCCCCGATGACTTCCGCACCGAGCGTGAACAGGACAATGCTCTTGACGAGGCCGAAGATATCCTCGCGCGGCGTATGGGCGAACAGGTCCTGCATAACCATTCGATGTCGAAAAGAGACACTTCGGCCGATCCATCGGAAGAGGGCTACGGAAATAGTCATCACGCCGAGACCACCGATCTGAATAAGCGAAAGGATCACGCACTGTCCAAAAAGAGTGAAATAGCTCCCCGTATCCACCACCACCAGACCGGTAACGCATACGGCAGACGTGGCCGTAAACAGCGCATCCACCCAAAGGATGTGACCGGCCTTCGTGGAAATAGCAAGTTTGAGCATGAGCGTACCCACGGTTATGGCCAAGAGAAAACTGGCCAACACGAGGATCGCCGGATGCGCCTTGAGTATTCTCGTCCGAAGCGTCATGATTTGAGCCTCGGATTTAGATAGTATTCACAGTGAAGATGGTCTTCGGTCTCGCAGATCTCGTGGAGCCGGCGACCGCCGAGGACCATCCGATTCAGGTATGCCCCGCACATTGTCATTTCGTGGCGGGAGTCGATCTTGCTGTAATTTAGAAAAGGACATAAAATTGCCAGATGTCTTTCTAACAGATCATCCGTCCCCAATCCATCGATGATCTCCCGCATCCGGGTTGAATCCAATCCGGCATCACCGATATACCGGACATAATCGACTTTCACCTGCTTCAGATCTTCAATCAATTTGCGGTTCTTTGAATAGAGAAGCGCCAGTACAGGACATCTCTGGGTATGGATGTTTCGTTTCAACGCAGCACTCAGTTCCACGAGGGCTTCACGCTCCCGAATGGGCATTTTGCCAAAACGAATCACGATGATCTCGGGCTTTCCTTCAATAGCCTTGTCCAGACATTGAATCGGGCTTGGAACCCATTCTTCTTCAGGTGACGACAGCTCACCGACGTTGCCGCTAGTGTCGCACAACAAGAACCGAAGGGCTCGCGCCGAACGCTTATCAATTGAGGTAATTTCTTCGTTCATCACATCAGTTTCCATTCAGTGTTCGCGCCATCGCCAGTCTGCCGTCCCTGCCGAGCTTGAGCAGACTGACGATCACGATGTAGCGGTTATTTTTCATCCTGGTTCTCGTTGCACCTCTCGTCCTTGGTGACTGTTTCCTTTTTATCCGGTCCGAGATCGATCTTCCCGAACTTGTTCCAGCCTCCATTCGGTCACGCAGACACCGATGTAAATAGCAACAGTCGTGCCATACTGCAAAATAAGTGTTTTCAATAAGTTATATGGCTTGCAGAGGGGAGCGGCCTTGAAACCTGAAAGGTTGGGGCGGATATGGCATTGCATAATGCAAGGCACGTGGGGATGAAAAGCGAGATCAGATTCCGTAGGTTTTCCTCCTGCCCCAAAGCGTCGCTTGGTCGATGCCCAGAACGTCCGCTGCTTCCTGGAGCGAAGAGGTGTTGGCCATGACGCTTCTGATGTGTAGTTCTTCAATGGTGGATAAAGGCACCCCGTCGCCAATAGCGGGGGTGCCAGCAGCAGGAGCCATTTTGTCGGGAAGGTACGTGTTCAGGGGGTTCACTTTCCCGTGTAACGATACCTGCCCGCTCGTGCCCCGGGCCGCCTCGCCTTGCCC
>CAYZZY010000084.1:3833-11163 GCA_964482745.1 uncultured bacterium | reverse complement strand
ACAGAAACCCGCCTGACACCCTTTGTCCGCAAAATGGACGTTTCGACCAGTACAAGCGTTCTCAGGAAAATGGCGTCGCTCATTCTGCGAAGTGAGAGCTTCCTTAACCGACCTTTGACGAGGACGCTTCCCGACGTAGTGCTTATATAGAGCGCGGAAAGATCCAGATCGTGCTCCACAAGAATCCTTCGCACTCGAGCGTTTATTTTGAGGTCTTTTTCTGACATGGATTGGAGTCATTCAAGGTCAGGGTGAGACATAGGCTGATTATACCAGACGAAGTTGGGAGTCTGCAATTGACGACGCGCTGTGGAGGATAGAATCGGGCCGTGCGATCTGGAAAACGGAGCCTCACCCTTCGTATGAGTCCGAGATGGCCTTCTGAGAATCGGGCTTCAGCGTTTCCGGAATTTTTCGGATGAGCGCCATTCCCGCAAACAATAGTATTACTATGACTATGAACAGTATCCTGTAACCTTGCCCGGACTCCGCTCCGAAACCATCGACAAGAGCGCCCAGCGTCGGCGGCACAACCGCCCAGGGAATGGTGGTGGTGTACTGGACCAGTCCGATGTACTTGCTGGTCTCGCCTTCCGGCACCAGGTCCGACAATATGGTCCAGTAGAGACTCCAATAGGCCGCATTGCCCAGTCCGAAAAGCAATCCGGTCAGGTAGAGCGTGGAATGAACCCATGGCAGGACCAGGAAATTCAGTACGGCGACAATCTGGAGAAGACATGCAGCAATCAGGACCCTTCTTCGTCCAAATCGGTCGGCTATCCATCCTGCCGAAATTGCGGAGACAATTGCCGGGATCGTGGCGATCAAGTTAACATTGCGGAATGTCTCATTGAACCGCTCCGGATCGATCTGGTCTTTGATGAAATATAAGAGGAAGCAGGTCATGGCGACCGCCCCCATCTGCGTGAGCAGGTTGGCTCCCGCCAGCCAGCCCAAGCCGCTTGCCCCATCCAGTTTCGGGACATAGACATCTTTCCAGGAAGAGAGTTTTCGAGCTGACGGATGGGCCTCCGGCATGGGCTCCTTTATCCTGAGGGCGACCCAGAGGCCGCAGAAGGTATTGGTCACAGCGGCTATCAAAGCCAAAGACATCATTCGACCCGATGTAACAAATCGCGGCGAGATCATATGAGAGAGCACTAATCCCAGAGTGCTCATTATGGTGGTCAGGCCGGAGATGCGGCCGCGGCGTTCGAGCGGAACGATGTCGCGAATAAGGGCATAATTCGGAAACCAACCGGCTTCCACCACATGCATCAGGAACATCAGCCCAAACAAAACGAGAAAATATCGAGAGGGAACAACCAGAAGAGTAAAAACGGAAACGGCAAGGATCGCCGACAAATAAAATGGCCGACGACGTCCCAGCCTCGACCGCAGACGGTCGCTCAGCGTTCCAACGAGGGGAACCAGGATGAGAAGTACTGCGTTCGAGACTCCCGCCATCAAACCCAGCCGCGTGTTCTTTACGGAATCGTCAACCAGCCTCAGCAGCATGTTGGGAATCATATAAGACATGGCAATGGTCCAGCCGAAGGACCACCCAAAATAGTTGACGCTTAGCTGCGAAAGATATGGCCAGCTCTTTGGTTCGTTTGTCGATTGATTCATGGAGCGGTTATAAATCCGTTGTCTGCAACGTAACCATAATAAAACCGGATCAGAATTGAAGCGCATATCATACCATACTTCAAACGCAAATAAACACTGCTCAGTCATGGTTTGAGAATTTTCAGCAAACAAGGCAGGGAAGCTTTGATCGACGGAGGGATGAAAACCCAGTTTTAAACGGTTGGAAGGCACTCCTTGGTCGAATAAGTGTTTGGACGCTCCACTTCTTTTTGACAGAGCGAATCGTTTACTATCCGAAGGATGGAGGATGGATTGCGTGTGCCGCTATCAATCTTTCCGCTATGTCATAATCACGCGTCTGCGCGCTCGACATTTCTAATCGAGCGCCTGCTTCTGCACATCTTCAAAGGTCTTTCGCTCTTTCCCCTTCGCGCCGAAGAAATCGGATTCATTCATCACCTGAAACGCTCCATATGCCAGTCCGGCCAACAGAGCAAGGCCAATGATTTTCTTGATCATTTGAAATACTCCCTTTCATTCAGCTATTATGCAGTTCAAACCAGGCACAGAGACAGTATAACTTCGCGCCGGTCTGTCCGTCAAACCATGCCTTGGTGGATGCAAGCCCAGATTTATTGAAGCATGATGAGAGGAAGATGTGGTAGAATTAATCGCACTGCCCACTGGAACGGAATGGGTTTTGCACATCAAGGCTGGCTGAGTTTTGGATTGGCCGGCATGCACATATACAAATAGAAAAGAGGTTTTTTAAACGGAGAAACAAACGATGGCATCCACTGTCAAGAAGATTCCCGTCGGCTGCGGGCACAACTGCGGAGGCAGTTGCCTGCTGGTAGCCCATGTCGAGGACGGCGTTGTCAAGCGGATTACGACGGACGAATCGCTTCCGGATGAGTCCGATGCGCTGCAGCTTCGCGCATGTCTCAAGGGACGGGCATACCGCCAGCGGCTGTATCACCCCGACAGACTGAAGCATCCGCTCAAGCGGGTAGGCGAGCGCGGTAAGGGTGAATTCGAACGTATCGGCTGGGACGAGGCGCTCGATGCGATCTCGAAGAAGATGCTCGAGATCCGCGAAAAATATGGCGCGACATCGATCATGAACATGTCGCATTCGGGAACCAACGAATGCGCTTACTATTACAGGGGATGCATCGACCGTTTGCTTAACCTGTTTGGCGGGCAGACCGAATTGCATTCATATGTCTCTAATGATGGAGCGGTATTTGCCGCATTGCACACCTACGGCACCGTTTTCACGGCGACCGAGCGCGAGGATCTTCTCAACTCGAAAATGATACTCCTATGGGGCTTTAACCCGACCGATTCGGTAAGGGGAACAAACTCGAGCTATCACGTGGCCCTGGCACGCGAGAACGGCGCGCGCATCGTCGCCGTCGACCCGCGCTGCACCGATTCGGCCGCGACGTTTTCGGATCAATGGATTCCGATCCGTCCCGGTACCGATGCTGCGATGCTTATTGCGATGGCCTACGTAATGATCGACGAAAGTCTGCACGATCAGGATTTTATCGAAAAATACACGGTCGGCTTCGATACATTCAAGGAATACGTGATGGGGCAAGAAGATGATCTCCCGAAAACGCCGCAATGGGCCGAGGAGATAACCGGGGCGCCTGCCGGAGCCATTGCCGAACTGGCGAGGCAGTACGCCACAACCAAGCCTGCCGCGCTCGTCGCCGGCTATGGACCGTGCCGGACGACACATGGCGATCAGTTCAGCCGCGCGACCGCGACGCTTGCAGCTATGACCGGCAACGTCGGCATTTCAGGCGGCGAAGCGGGCATCTCCATTTTCGGGTACCCGATCATGACAAAGGTGATGCAGTTTTCGGGTGGCTATTGCTCGGACAACGTTTCGGTCCATTTCAACAAATGGGGCGACGCCATCCTGGAAGGCCGCGCCGGCGGGTATCCATCGGATATAAAGATGGTCTATTCTGTCGCGGGCAACACCGTGAACCAATTGGGAAACGTCCAAAAGGCCGATCGCGCTCTCAAAACGCTCGAGTTCATGGTTGTCCA
This sequence comes from uncultured bacterium, assembly GCA_964482745.1. Taxonomy (GTDB): domain Bacteria; phylum Abyssobacteria; class SURF-5; order SURF-5; family SURF-5; genus CAYZZY01. The sequence goes on along the minus strand of CAYZZY010000084.1, from coordinate 7,503 downwards.
TGAGCACTTTCTTACTGCGACGGCCCGCTATGCCGACTATGTGCTCCCGGCGACCACCCATTTCGAGCGCAACGACGTGTTTCATGCGGCGGCAATGGGCCATTACATCACTTGCTCCAATAAAGCAATCGAGCCTTACGGCGAATGCCGCAATGACATCGATATTTGCGCCGATCTGGCGGAACGCCTCGGCATCGAAGGATACAACGACATGACCGAGGATGAATGGCTAAAATATCTGACATCCAGTGCCGGGATCGAGGATTGGGATGAATTCAAAAAGACCGGTTCATTGAAGTATAAGCTCGACAAACCGCACATTGCATTCAGCGAACAGATTGAAGACATCGAGAGCGCCCCATTTCCCACGCCAAGCGGCAAGATAGAGATTTTTTCGCAGACCATCGCTGACATGGGAAAGCCCGGTGTTCCGCCGATCCCAAAATATGTTGCGCCTGAACCGTCCGACAGCGACGAGAAATTTCCGCTCGGCCTGATTACGGGACATAGCAAGAAGACCTCGAATTCGATGTTCAATAATCTGTCATGGATCCGTGAGGCGGAGGCACAGGAAGTCTGGATAAACTCGGTGGATGCAGAAGCACGGGGCATAGCGAATGGAGACCGCGTAAAAGTCTCGAGCGTTGTGGGCGCGACTGTCCTGCCCGCGCGGGTGACCGAGCGCATCATCCCGGGTACCGTCAACATCGACCAGGGGATCCAGTTCGAACTTGATGCCGACGGTGTCGATCAGAAGGGATGCGCGAACGCGGTTTGTCCCGATATTTGCACACCTACTGAAATCACTCCGTACAATTCAACGAGGGTACAGGTGGAAAAAGCCTGACAATATAGATTGATCAAGGAGGCTCGAATGCAGCTTGCGTTTTATTTTGACCAGACCAGATGCACCGGATGCCACACATGCGTTGTGGCGTGCAAGGATTGGCACGATATTCCGGCGGGACCCGTAGGTTATCGGCGCGTTGACACGCGTGAGGAAGGACGCTTCCCGAATGTAAAGGTGTCGCATCTATCAATCTCATGCAATCATTGTGGAGAACCGGCGTGTGCCGATGCGTGCCCGGAGGATGCTATCTTCAAGCGAGAAGATGACGGGGTTGTTCTGATAGATGAAGCGAAATGCACGGGTTGTCGGGTCTGCGAGGAGGCCTGTCCTTATGAGGCTATAAGCTTTCTTCCGGCTGAAGACGCGAAGGCCGAGAAGTGTGATTTTTGCGCAGAACGCCTCGAAAACAAAGAGGTCCCCATCTGCGTTGCCGCATGTCCGATGCGGGCGTTGGGCTATGGGGAGTTGGACGATCTGTCAAGCAGACAGGGTGTCGCCACAAAAGCAGAATATTTGCCGGATAGCCTTCAGACAACCGGGTCATTGCTTATCAAGCCGAAATAGCTATATTGTTTCACATGTGTTTTTCGGAATTGATGTGAAGACAGGTCGGACAATTTGTCGGCGTAATGGCTGTATTACGCCACCTTCCTGGATCCCTCAAAGGATCTCCATAACAAGTTTGACGTCGTCATGCCGCCCGCAAAGGCGCTCGAATGCGTCGGGAAGTTCATCCTGTGAGACCGTCCCGCTTATTATCGGATCCAAATCAATCCTGCCGCTGTTGACCAGTTCAATACACTTCAGAAACTCCTCCATATCACAGCCGTAAGAGCCCTGGAAACCCACTTCGCGCACCAGCAGCGTCGCCGGATTCAGATCTATATTCTCGAGACATGCTCCAAGCATAAGGATTTTTCCTGCAAACCCTATCATGTTGAATGCCTCCTCTAACACCCGGCCGTTTCCGGAGCATTCAACGACAGCATCGATGCCCGGATCGAGGACTTCGCGGGCCATATCGGCAAGATCCTCTTCACCGGGATCCACAACGCGGTCCGCCCACCGCGAGGCTATCTCGCGGCGTCGTGGGGATGGTTCGCTCACGACAATTCCGCGAGCGCCCATATCACGAAGCAATGCCGCGGCAAACAGCCCGACGGGTCCGGCGCCGGTGACGACCACCCCGTCATTTGCGTCGATCTGAGCAACCCTGAGCCCATGCAGGCTCACTGCCATCGGCTCGATCACCGCCGCCTGGCGAAAGGTGACTTCATCCGGGAGACGAGCCAGCATTTGTGGCTTTACTGCCACATATTCCGAGAATCCTCCCCTTACATCAATCCTTGAGGGACAGATGTGGTGCCTTCCTCGTCGACACCAGTGACACTCGCCGCAGGGCACACGCCCGAGGATTGCGGCACGGTCTCCCACACGAAAGCCATCGACTTGAGCACCCATCTCCACGATGGTTCCGGCGGATTCGTGCCCGATCTTCATATCCGGATTGAGTGAGCCGTATTTGTACAGGTGCAGGTCAGTGCCGCAAATTCCGCATGCCGCCACCTTCACCAGCACATCATCGGGTCCGACCTGCGGCTCCGGCGCTTCTTCTATGACCAACTCGCGGGCGTTTTTCAGTATTGCCGCCTTCATGGTGAACGACTCCTTTCCTACTCCATAATAGGAAGCTCGAACAATTCAATCACCACTCCATCAGGCCCGATCATCGCATTGGCTTTCGCGAGGCCGGTCTGCTGGGGAGGACTGATAAACTTGACACCTTTTGCGCTCAGTTCCTTATAGGCGGCTTCTACATCATCGACGCTAAATGCAATATGGTGGATTCCCTGATCGTATGGGCGCAGCTTTGCGGCCACGTTTTCACCTTTAGGATTTTTGAACTCGAGCAGATTCAGTTTCGCGCCCATCCCCGTGAAAAGGACATATCGCATTTTGATATCCTTTACCCCAAGGATTGCCTCAATCGCCGGGTCTTTATCCAATTCCATATCCATCATGACTTCGAGTCCCAGCAGGCCGCAGTAAAACTCCAATGCTTCGTCCATGTTGCTCACGCTGATAGCGATATGTTGAACGTCGCCTATTTTCATCTGTCAACTCCTCTCATTTCCGATTGCCACTGAAATTATCTCCACGGTTGCACGAGCAGCCGCATGATAGCCCTGTAAAAATATGCTTCTTCCCCACCCCAATCTTCTCTCCGGTTCCAAAATATATCGTATTTGCCCTGGTTTTATCAAGCTCTCCCCCATTGCTGCTGGAAAATAAGGGTCTCAAGCAAGAAAAGTCGAATATAGATTTGAATTGGATTTCCGGGGCAATAGAATATGGCCAAACGGGAAAGGGGAGAATATGCACTTACACATGATACAGGATTATAGTCAGAAAGTCGAAAAAAATCAGCGGTGGATCAAGGTGCGAATTCCGGGGCCGGCACGGAGGAAAAGATACATTCGTGCTAATCTGAAAATGAGGATGGATCGGTGGCTTTCATTCACCCGGTCCAGAAAAGGGGAAGGGCGGGCAATTGCCCGCCCTCGTTCTCGGAGTGCTGCTGCACCCATGTGGACCGTACTGTGCCGATTAATGGCGACCGTGGTCGCGCCCGCGATCATTATGCCCCTGTCCGCGACCATCATAGTCACGTCCGTGACGGTCCTGGCGTCGATCATCATGACGGCGAGACTGATATTGATGGCGGTGGCTATCTCGAGCCCAGTGGCGGCGTGGGTGATATACCCTACGCTCGACGTAGATGGGACGTCGATACGGCCGATAATACGGCTCAACATAGAC
>CAYZZY010000084.1:0-3733 GCA_964482745.1 uncultured bacterium | reverse complement strand
ATAATACGGCTCAACATAGACGGGAAGCACCGGAGGTGCATAGTACGGCTCCACGTGAATGACTCCGGTGACAAGCCCCACGCCCAACCCAATCGCCGAACGAGCGGCAATTGCACCCATTTCATACTTGAATCCGTCCTCGAACTCGTTCTTCGCGTGAGCGGTGGAAACCATCAGCGCGCTCACCGTAATCGTCAATACCAGGGTTCCTATCAATTTCCTCATTTTCCCGTCCTCCTTTAGTAGTTCTATCGCTGATCTTCGGATCCTTTTCTTTTCTCTGCCTACATAGACGAAGGCGGTTTCGGAAATATTCAAATAAACTGAGAACTTGCTGTTGCCGAGGGAAATCGCCCAAAGAAGAAATGAGGGAATCGTGGAGCAGGACTCCAAGAAAAGAGCCGGATAGCACTAAAAACGGGGAGAGCTTTACAGACTCGTATTATCTGTATCTGCAGAGGAAAAGAGGAAAAAGGGATTCCTTAAGGACTTTGCTTTTTCCAGGAAAGAATCCATGGTGACCGGCTAAAAAAAACCCGGCCTACAACGGCTTCTGCATGTATGATGCAGGACCGTGCTCAGCTCACGGTGGTGAACTTCCATTCGCCGTTTATTTTCCTGACAACATACTCATGCTGAGGATGAGACTCCAGCTTTCTGTTACACCATTTGTGCAGGATTTTGATGTATGTCAAGAGCACAACCGCTTCCGTCCCTGCCGGATCTACGTTCTTCACTTCGAGCTTAACGGTCACGGAATTGCTGGTCTTGAACAAGCGGTCGAGCAGTTTGGAGCCCCGGGGGCCGAGATTGTCATAAAGGCCGGCGACAGCGTCGACATTACGAGATTGATACGCCGCCTCCATCTGCCCGCAAAGATCCTGCAGGAGTTCCTCGTCGGTGGCCGCATCGGCCCGGGCAACTCCGGGCGCAACCAGAATGAATGCGAATACTATCGCGAAGAAAACTGAAAGAAAAGCCTTCATTGTCCTCCTCCTTCTCATATTGTCTGCTTATATTGTGGCATACATAGGATTTTTTTCAACCGCTTCAATATATGGGGCAAGAACAGTGCCATAAATGAATTGTAGAATTTCCAGACGAACAAGTCATACATAAGACATTTAATATCAATAGATTAAACACCGTATTGCCGCCATACCCGGATGCGGTAAATTTTGCCGTATCCAGAAGGCTCGATTACAAAATACGTCGGTAATTGCCTTTTTATGTAATCCGCATTTGAGGAGGAGCCAGCCCGTGGCCCTAAAGGAGAAAGGGAAAGATCTCAGGCCGGAACGCCAGGTTTGGCAATCTACGAGGCAAAGAGGATCAGACCGTGGAACTGAAGATCCGCGTGAAGTCTTGTCTGTCCAGACGAAGCCATTCGTCACCCTTTCTTATTTCGATCGTTTCAGGATCAAATTTCGTCTCCGCATAGGGATTATGGTAGCGCAGCTCATGGCGAAGCGGAATTTTTTCTCCGTTCACGCAGAAGTCACCTCTCCAGCCAAAGCGCACCGTGCCGCATGACGGCGACTGATAGCGAACGCTCAAACCGCTGAAGGCGATCTCTGCCGCCGAGATTGATTGCTGAAACTCCTTGAAGCTCCCGTGGGTATCCTTGCGGCCCATTTCACAGAGCCAGATATTTTCTTTGCCGTCAGCGATAATCTCCGCGTCCCTGTCCGCGCCCTCCTTCTGCCAGCGGTAGTCGTTTCGAGAGCGGAGCGCGATGTAGCCATTGCCTTCCATTCCGAACACCCACCCGTTTTTTTCTACCACCTCATCGAACCGATCTCTGGGAAAATAGGCATGGGTGAGGTTGTACCGGTTTTTCATGTAGAGTCCCGGCGTCATGGACGAGATCCTGTAAACGGCCACAAGCACATTCTTATGCATCGCAACCCTGGGAAGAAAGCCTGAGCCGGTCCAGTAGTCGGGCGACCGACGAGCGAACGAACCGGGATGCGTCGTGAAGACAATTGCCTCTTCGGACAGTGTCGCCTGCCAGATGTGCTGCTGATCCCCGCCGTGTCCTTTTTTGTAATCGAGCGCGGCGCTGAGCATATAGTCCGGCGTCCTGTAGGTCAGCGTGTGAACCTCTTCCCTCATGTTCCTTGAAATATCTTTCCTCAGCAGCCAGACCAGAGGCTTCATGAGGCCCACTCTGTTGAGCAGGCTCGCCGGCCGCCTCATCTGTTTATAAGGGCTGAGGAAATCATTGTCCCACCAGTTGTATGCGTCCATCAGCCTCATGAAAAGGGGAAAGACTTTCGGGTGATTGTATGCTTCAAAGCTAAGGAGTGTCATTCCGTCATCGAGGTCGTCAAAGTCGAGTCCCCAGTGCTCGGCCTCTCCGATATTGATCCCCGCCCGATGCCTGTTCGTCATTTCCGGGGGCGCCGTATCCCATACGATATCGCAAATGGCTTTGGGGAGCCGATAGTTTTTGCTGAGCGCAAGATGGATCCCGCTCATGTTGTCTTCGCTGCCGAACGCTCCCACACCGAACATAAGTTTCTGCGTGTCGGCGGTCGATTCTTCCAGCCCCGACTTTTTCTCGCGCTCGTAGCTGCGGCCGTGCGTCGAGCCGAACGTTCCTTTAAAGGAATTGAGGCTCATATCGAAGAACAGCAGATCGAGGATGCACATAGCCCCGTGCGCAAGCCTCTCGTCATCGCAAAAGTCCGCAAGCGCGATCATCGCGGAAATATCCTCATCGTAGTACACGTTCGACAGCCATTCGTTGAAGCCTGTGCGGAACCGCAGTCCCATCCATCGATTCAGCCGCGCGTACGCCTTTTCTTTTTTTTCACGACCCGTGGCGCCGGAGTTTGTGAAGACCTCATCGGGAAACATCATCCCGGCAAGATACTCGCACGCGGCGAAGAGCGCTTGATGATTCTCCGTCCATGTGCACAGCGAATCCTTTCCCGGCTCATCCGGCCAGTACTTGAAATCGAGAATAACCTGTTTCAGGCGCTGCTTATAATCATCGGGAATCGCCGGATTCTCGCCGAACTGCAGGATCAATCGCAGCAGTCCCAACAGGACAAAGTCGGCGCAATCGATTCTCTCATTCACGTACTCCATCGCGCCCTCGATCGCGCCCATATTGATCGGCCCCGCATTGGCGGCGAGACGGGCCATTTCATAAAAGAATCCCTTGAGCACAGGCCGGGCGGGATTGCCCGCGCAATAATCGAGATACGCCTGCCTGCGCACCTCATAGTCCGTGGAAAACGGCTCGCGGCTGTACTCGTCACGGAAGAAAGTCGAAGGATATCCATCTGGAAGATTCTGCATGTTCGCCGCAACAAAATCGAATCCCTCACGCGTCCCGGAGTAAGTTTGCATCGACTGATCGTTTTGTGAATTATGGCGCTTGCTGTTTTCCATGGTTGATCTGGGCTACCCCTCATTTTGTTTCGAGAATAGGCAAGATGGGATGCGCCCCTGCATTTGTGTGATTCGGTTCTTATTCGTGTGATTCGAGATTCAGGTTTGTGGTTTGTGGTTTTGGGCAGTTCGCGAACCGCCCCTACAGAAATCCCCCTCTGTCCCCCTTTTCCAAAGGGGGAGGAAGATCAGTGACCCTCGGTAAAGATCTGCGAGCAGATATCTTGCTTAGTTTCTTTCTTTGCGTCCTCCGCGTCTTTGCGTTGAAAATAAGAGATTCTTCTCTCTGGATTCAGTTTATTCCTCTGCCCCGCTCCGCTTGAGCAATTCC
>CAYZZY010000083.1:0-11179 GCA_964482745.1 uncultured bacterium | reverse complement strand
CGCACTCGAGAGGGGTATCCGTATATGTGCTCCTGAACGTGTTCCCGCATAACGAACACCTGGCCGAGTTGAAGGAAGAACTCGAATCCGTTGCGCCTCTGAGACCTGACGCGTTCGTTGTCTCCGACATCGGCGCTTTCGAACTTGCGCGCGAGACGGCGCCGTCGATTCCGATTCATATAAGCACGCAGGCGAATGTCACGAACAAGCGGACCGCCGGATTCTGGCAGCGAATGGGCGCTTCGCGAATTATTCTGGCGCGCGAGCTGAGTCTGAAGGAGATAGCGGAGATAGCGTCTGTCCTTGATATCGGCGTGGAAATCTTCGTTCATGGCGCGATGTGTATGGCGTATTCCGGCAGATGTTTTATGAGCAAGCACTTTGTCGGGCGCGACTCGAATCTGGGAGACTGTGCTCAGCCATGCCGCTGGAAGTACGGTCTTGTGGAAGAAAAAAGACCGGATGAGATCCTCGAGGTGGAGGAAGACGGCGGAAAATCCGTCATCTTCAGTTCGCGGGATCTTTGCATGGTCGAGCATTTACCAGAGATCATTTCCTCCGGCGTGCGGGGACTCAAGATTGAGGGACGGATGAAGAGCGCGTATTATGTCGGAGTAACCACCCGAGTCTATCGGCGGGCGCTCGACGCTTTCCATGCATCTCCACGAGATAGCCACGTTGACCCTGCGTGGATGGAGGACCTCCGGAAAACGAGCAACCGCGATTTCACAACCGGTTTCTATCTCGGGGAAATGCAGGCCGGCCTGACACCCTCAGGTGGGGCCGAACGCAGGGGCACGCACTCGTTTGTTGGGCTTGTCGCCGAAATGAGTGCGGGCAACGCCAGGGTAGAGGTCCGGACCCGGATCAGGAAAGGCGACGCGGTTGAATGTGTCCAGCCGGACGGAGCCGATTTCGAATATGAGATCGACGCGATGCTTGACGAAGAGGGCGACGAGATCGAAGTGGCACAGCCCAACCAGATTGTTTTCCTGCCGGGATTGAACGCCCAACAGTTCTCTCTTTTGCGCCGACCTGCTTGAAGGCCGGCAAAGAGTCTCTCACCTGTCTTCTGGCTGCTCAAACTCATCGAGCAAATCCGGCAGTGCGGAAAGGGTAGATACCTCGGCGTCAGGTTTGACATCTTTATGACAGGGTGCGCCAGAGCGGTTGACCCAGATCGCCTTTATGCCCGCCTGCTGCGCGCCTGCGATGTCACGCTTCAGGCTGTTTCCGACCATTATCACATTTTCAGCTTGAACCTCCAGTCCGTCAAGGGCCGCCTGAAAAATCTTCAAGTCTGGCTTTCCCACACCGACATTGCCGGAGATAGTAATAGAACTGAAATATCCATCCAGACCGGAGCCCTCTATTTTCTCGCGCTGCAGGTCGGAAGCGCCGTTGGTGATAATGCCCAGCCGGTAGGCGCCGGCAACATTTTTCAGAACGGATTCGGTTTCGGGAAACATAATATGGCGCAAGCGCCGTTCCTGTGGGAAAAGGTTGGCGAGCTTTTCGGCAAACGCAGGATCGTCAACACCAACGTTCGCGAGACCGCTTGACCACGCCTCGCGCCGATATGTGGGAGCCCATTTGCGTAGCGCCTCGAGGTCAGGTTCGTTCCCGAGAAAACGCGCCCAGAGACCCTCCCATGAACTAATTCCGATTCTGCGGCAGTATGGGATGGTAGGGGCAGCCTGCCATATCCGGCGCGCATTCTCGCGGACTGCTTTGCACAGGTCCACTGCATCGATGCCATATTCATCTCGGGCGGGCTCGCATGCGGCAAGGAAGGCTTCCTCCGCAGACGCCTCTTCCACGACGAGCGTGTCATCAAAATCAAAGAGGATGGCTTCGATAACCATGGGTGATCCCTTCTGGAACACAGGCGGAATTCAATGGGCGGTCACGTGGTCTCTCGTACGCGGGGAAATGTGGTCACACCTGGGCGTCCTGGTCCTTCCAATACTCTTTCCGAATAATTCGTTTCAGGATTTTTCCCGAAGGATTGCGCGGCAGATCATCAACGAAATCAACCGACCGGGGTTTCTTATAGTCGGCCGCATTCGCCTTGCAATACTCGATGATTTCCTCCTCGGTTGCGGTCTCGCCCGGCTTGAGGACCACAAGAGCCTTGATCGATTCCCCCCATTTCTCGTTCGGCACGCCAATGACCGCGGCTTCCTGAATCTTGGGATGCGAGTGCAGCGTTCCCTCTATTTCAGCGGGATAGATGTTCGAGCCGCCGCTGATAATCAGATCCTGCGATCTGTCCACTATATAGTAATACCCCTCCTCGTCACGTCGCGCCATGTCGCCGACCGAGAAGTATTGTCCGCGGGTTCCCGACTCGGTGGCATCCGGATTCTTGTAATATTCCTGCAGCAGGAAGGGGTTTGAGGCATAAATCTCGCCGATCTCTCCCGGGCCGACCTCCTGCCCGTCCGCGTCGAGAAGCTTGATATCCGTGCCGAAGAAGGACTGGCCGACGCACCGGATTTTCCGGCGCTGGTCGCGAGGGCGCAGGTTCGTCACTATACCTGTCTCGGTAGCGCCATAAAATTCGTGGAGATCGGCATCCTTGAAGTATTCGAGTACGGCTTCTTTGGTGCTGGTGTGCAGCGGCGCTCCTGCGGAGATGATGCAGCGAACGGAGCTGACGTCGTACTTCGCCTTCTCTTCATCGGGCAGGGAGAATATAAGGTTGAACATCGTCGGGGCCATGAAGAAGTCGGTGACCTTCTCGCGCTCTATTGTCTCGAGGATAGCGAGCGGGTCAAACACCTTGAGCACGCACACGGGCGCCCCTATATAGAGATGCGTGTTCGCGAAAAATGCGGGGGCGGAATGAAAGAGAGGTGCGGCGGAAAGGTTGATGTCGCTTTCGGTGAACCCATATTCGATACATGCGTTCAGGCCGAGCAGCACGACGCCGCGATGCGAACGGACCGCGCCCTTGGGATAGCCGGTCGTGCCGGAAGTGTAAATCATCATGCAGGGATCGTCTTCGCTTACCTCGACGCCGGGATTTGTGTCGTCAGCCTTGCTGAGCAGATCTTCGTAGTTCGTGGTCCCTTCGGGGGGCTGTTCTCCGATGACAATGTACTTATCCGGATCAACCTGTTCGAACTGATCCCGAACTGGCCAGACACGGTCGATGAATTCTTCACCGAGGACGACCGCCCTGGAATCCGAATTGTTGACCTGATAGGTGATCTCCCTGCCGACGTTCCGGAAATTCATAGGGACGCCCACGAGGCCTGCCTTGTTGAGGCCTGAATACAGTTCGAGCATCTCGCTGCAGTTGAATGAAAGTATGGTTACCTTGTCCCCCTTTTGAAGCCCAATATCAAGCATGGCATTGGCGACCCGGTTTGCTCTCCCGTTCAGTTCTCGCCATGTGAGACGCCGTTCGCCGAATATGATGGCAGGTTCGTCCGGCTGTTTTACAGCGCTGAGTTCAATGCCGCTGTGGGCTATCAGTTGTCTGCTTTCTACCATCTTTGGCCTCCAGGCATTCGGTCTGATAAGCGAGATCTCTTCAGTAAAATGAAGTCCACATGGCGTGTTGCGCCAATGCTCCACATCCATAAAATCTGGATTCCCGATCCCGCCTCGGCAGGGGGGACAAGTTTCGCGAGAATGACAAAAACCTCAGGAACTCACCGGCTCTCATTCCCCGGCTTGACTGGGGAATCCATGGCTTTCTATTTGAGCAACATACCGTACATCTTTTGCGGGAAAACTTTCAGGTGATTCATCATGCCTCCCCAACAAAAGGGGAGAGCCGGACTTCCCCCTTGGAAAAAGGGGGATTGAGGGGAATTTGGATGCTCGCATTCTCCCACCTGATTCTGTAACGCCCCCTCAGTCCGTGCCCTGCTCAGTTATCTGGCACGTAAGCGGGCATTTCAGCCGACATCCCCTCGTACTTATAAAACTCTTCGAGCGATCTTGCCGCCACGTCGTCGATATATCTCTGCATGTCGTCTTCAAGTTTGCGGCTCACCTTATTGGGCTTGTGGTTGGCGACCAGCTCTTCGACCTTTTCCTCGCAGCGGTCGAGTATCGACTTCGAGCCTTTGCTCTCCCATGCGTCGCGCACTTCATGCTCGATCAGGTTGGAAAGGAAGAGTTCGCTGCGGAAGCGCTGGGCCGTGTGCATCTGGTCCATATAGTTTTCCGACCATTTGAGATCGCTTATCAGGTCGATGGCGAGCGTTTCATCGTTTACCTCTATCCCGCGTTCGAACCTTTTCAGCATACCGATAAGTTCGTTGTCCAGCACCATAAGTTCATGCGATCCCGACAACGTCTGCTCGAACGTGCCTCCGCATGTTATATAGTTGATACCGGCCATGTATGCCGCATACAATCCCATCAGTCTTTCGAACCCGCACTGGACGTCGAGCAGCTTGGAATCGGTAGCTCCGCCCACCCCTCGCGAGGGGATCTTGTATGACCGGGCGAGCTGGGCGCCGGCGGCGGTAATAAGACCGGTCTCGAACGATCCAAGCGCGGCGTTCGCGGTGCGCATGTCGGCAACGGTTGACACGGTTCCCCATAGCACCGGCGCGCCCGGTTTGATCACCTGCGCGAGCGTGATATGAGCGAGGATCTCGGCGTTATGCTGCACCAGAAGGCCCGCGAGCGTAACGGGCGCCGTTGTGCCGGCCATCGCCTCGGGCGCTACGATAACAGGCTGGTTGTGTTCCACAAAAACCTTCAAGCCGTGTCCCTGTGCCGTGTCGATCTTGAGCGGGCTGACGATGCTGGTGATGCCCATGTGACGCGGCTTTTTCTTTAACTTGTCGATGCCTCCAACAACCAGCGCGGTCATATCCATCATGTCCTTGCATGCGAGATAGCCCAGTGTGCCGGAACCGAAAGGTTTCCGGGCCCACTGAGCCCAGAGCCGAATGAATTCGACGTGCACGGTGTGCATCAGCACATCGCTTGGAAACAGGTCCATCTGGTCATTGGTGAACATATCGAGATCGTCGATGAGAATAAGATGCTTGCGGAGATCCTCCATCGTGACCGGTGTGAAGTTTCCTTTGTTGTCAAGCATGTTGACGGGGGTGCCGAGTCCTGCAAAGTGCGATGTATGTGTGTCGATCTTTGCCTTGAATTTCGGGTCGTGCCCGTAGATCATGAAGCGGCTCGGCGCGTTCTCGACCGCCCACATGACCAGTTCCTCCGACAGGCGCACGACCTGTTCCGAATCGTCCACGTCGGCGCCCTTTTCCCTGAAAAGATCGCGCAGATCCTGGGCCTCAACCTTAATGCCCTTTCTCCTGAGAACCTCCATGGAACCCTGGTGAATCTGCTGTAGTTCCTTTGTGCTTAATACCTCCAGTCTCCTGGTCTTCATGTATCCAGACTCCTTTCCGGAACAACCCAAAACGGCATTGTCGATTAATCACTCAGATTATAGAAACGCGCCGCAGCGCGGCCCAGCACAATCTCGATTTCTTCCGTGTCGAATGTGATGCCCGTCGGCGAGTCGTTCTCCTTCAGCGCCAGCATCCATTCACGGGGTGATAATATGGCATCCAGCATCGAACCGTCTGTTCCGAAAAATACTCGCCACGGCCCTAACATATCGATTGCGAAACGCAGAGGATGATAGAAATAATCGGCGCCGCTCATGTATTCCATCTGCCAGCCGGCAAAATCGACGTAAACGTTCGGCTTGACGCATGCCAGGTCAACCGCCTCCTGCCACCACCCGTGGCCGGTGTGGGCGATGATGATCTTGAGGTCGGGATATTCGGCGGCCACCGTATCGATGTATTTGGGCTGTGAGAATTTGATTTGCAACGGCGCGGGCTCATTCCCCGAATGGATGAGAACCGGAATCCCGTACTCGAGCGCCTTCTCATAGAGCGGCGCGCACACCGGATCGTCCGGATAAAAACCGGCGGTCGGATGCAGTTTCAGCCCTATTGCCCCGTATTCCTCAACGCCTTTCCGCATTATCTCCAGCGCGCTGTCGCGCCGGGGATCCACGCCGACGTGTGTGTGCAGTCTGCCCTTGTGCCTCTTGACCGCCTCGGCGTACATTGCGTTCTTTTCCTCGATGCCTACCCCTTCCGACTCGGGGCAACCGAGCCAGAAATCCAGCGGAAGGATAATCGCTTTGTCGATGCCGGCCTCGTCCATGTGCGCCACGAGCTTATCGCCGTTCCTGTCGCCCAGCAGTTCGAGATTGGCGCTATACATCGCGGAGATATCCATGTCCGTTTCTCCGCTCTTCTTGTTGAAATAAGCCATGCCGGCCCGTGCAGACCCGATAAAGAAAGATTCCGGATCCGAGCCCTCGAAAAATAAATGGACGTGACTGTCGATGATCATATGTCCCCCGCTTAACACATTTGAAGGGTGCGCCGCAAGCCGGCATCATAATGAATCGCGCAGAACATGGGAGAAAAGGCCTGCATAGATAATGGAGTCTCTCTACGAGCCTGCTCTCGCGCGGGCCTGAAAGAAAACGGTATACCTCGCGAATGCCGGACAATTGACGAATGAATTATACAGGACGGGAACCCGTTTTTGTCAATGATTTCCTGTTATAGACAGATTGAAAGCGCAACAGCCTTCTGATATCATACAGTGAGGAGCAGGATAAAGCCTTCTTTAATGCTCTGTTTCAGATTCCTGAATTTCCGTTGTGATATTCAAACAGTGTCTCGAGTAAACGCAATGATTGCAGCGCGCGTGTGGCGACGGGGACTGTACCCACCGATTTGGTTGCGGTCATGCCGCGCTGTATAGAAGGTGTCTAAAGGCTTGAAGGCCGAACTGAGAGCCTTTTCGAAAAAGGGGAACGGAACCTATGAAAAAATATGGACCTGCCGATGCGCTCAAATCACCGCGCTTTTGCGGAGTCGCCAGCTTCATGCGACTTCCGCAGATAAGGACTACCGAGGATGTGGACGTGGCCATTATCGGAATCCCTTTCGACACGGCAACGACCTATCGTGTGGGGTCACGATTCGCGCCCGGCGAGATCCGGAATTGCTCACGCCTTCTCCGGCCCTTCAATCCCGCCCAGGAGATCAATATCTTCGAGCATTGCTCGGTAATCGATTACGGTGACGTGGACATTGTCCCCGGATATATAGAAAAAACCTACGACTGCATAGACGAAACGATGCGACTGCTGTTTGACGCCGGAATAGCGCCGATCGCGATGGGGGGCGACCACTCGATAACGCTGGGCGAGTTGCGGGCGGCAAGCGCGAAATACGGTGAGTTGGCGCTCGTTCATTTCGATTCCCACTGCGACGTGTGGGATGAATATTTCGGAGAGAAGTATAACCATGGGACCCCGTTTCGGCGTGCCGTTGAAGAGCGCTTGATCTCGCCGGCCGATTCCGTCCAGATTGGTATACGCGGTTCGGTCTATTCTCCAGATGATCTGGACGCAGCCCGGCGTCTGGGATTCGAGATAATAACGACGCATGAGGTAATGACACTGACAGCGAAAGAACTCGCTGACCGGATACGCCGCCGTGTTGCTGAACGATCGGTATTTCTGACGTTCGACATCGATTTTGTCGATCCCGCCTACGCGCCCGGGACCGGCACCCCTGAGGTCGGCGGCCCCACCAGCCATAAGACGCTCGATATTGTCCGAGCTCTGACAGGCCTGAACTTTGTTGGATTCGATGTGGTCGAGGTTATTCCTTACTACGACAGCGGACAGATAACCTCTCTGCTGGCAGCAAACCTCATGTACGAATTCCTCTCGCTTGTGGCGAAGGACAAGAGTTTCTAGCCAGCAAGAGTTCTCCTGACAAGGAGAGCCAGAAATCCCCACCTGTAATAAAAGCTAATGATAATCGATGGTTACAACGCATTAAACGATCGATTGCAGCTTGCCGCTCCATTGAAAATGCGTGTTTTTACCGGCCAGGCGCACTATTTAAAAACGATCGTATCGGCGGTTTCCTGAGCCTGGCAGACGGGAAAAAGGGTGAGAATGGCGGGCGTTGCTTGCGGCGTTCTTTGTCTATATTGTTGAACGAGTTTTTCTCTGTGGGAGATGGGCTTGCCGATCATTTACCGGAGCCATGTTCTTTTCAAGCCGAGGCGGTCAGCAGGCTTTTGCCACTGCCACGAAGTACGGATGCGATCCTAATCCACTTCAACGGGTGTCACAAAACCGTCGGGCTTGACCGTAAGGACAGAACTCTCCACCTGATTCAATACGTTTTCGGCGGTGTTGCCGATAAAGAATCCCGCCACACCGGTTCGGCAGACAGTTCCCATAACGACAAGATCTATCTCTTTTTCTCCTGCAAAATTCGGGATCAGGTTGCCCGGATCGCCCTTAAGCAGATGCACATGATAATCGATCCCGTCCAATTTGTGTTTGGCAAGACACTCTTGAAGTAATGATTCGTGATAATCGTGCGTGTCGTGGATCATGTCAGATGCAAGGGCCTGTTTTATTTCCGGATTCCCTCGAAGAAAGATTTCCAGAGGCTGGATCCAGCAATGCACAATGTGCAATTGACTCCCTTCTTTTTTCGCCAGAGAGGCTGCGAGTTGGAGGATATTCCTGTTCAATTTATTGATGTTCTCAGCGCGTGTCGAAGGATCTATTGCGGCCAGTATTCTCGTAAACCCTCCACGGTGAGTCGACTTTATCGCCCAGACCGGGCACGGGCATTTTCGCATGAGGTACATGGTTGTGTTCCCGAAGAACATCCCTTTTAGACCTTCTCTGCGGCCGCCTACGGTAATCACCAGGTCGTGACTGTTTATCAACACCTCCCGAATAATCTCGATGAACGGTATCCCGAAAACCACCTTTGATCGCACTTTCAGGCCTCTTTGCCTCAAAGGTTCGATCAAGGTATCCAGGGTTTTAGCTCTTTCCTGGATGACAATCTCTTTAAACTTGAGCGGATGCTTCAGTGCCATCTGGGCTTCCTGGCTCAGAACTCCCAGCACTTCCATCACGACCAGTATCGAATCGTTTTCTTCCGCGAGGAGCGCAGCCCTTTCGAGCGCGATTTTTGTATCGGGCCTACCATCGACCAGAAGTATTTTTTTAAATCGTTTCATGCTGTCGGCTCTCCGCTTTCTCTGCCGTATGCCGGCAAGCTTACAGGCACATCACAGAGTTCTGCCCCCGCTGGCCTCGCTGAAAAAAGTGGTGCCAGGCCTTTCGAAGTACGTACAATACCGGATGGATTATCATATGTCAGCGCTCGGATTTATTTGCAGAGCGAAACGGCGCATCAATCGAGCAGGTGTTTCAGGAAGCCAGAGATAAATCCGTGCTCATGTTCGGCAAGCAATTCCAGTTCTCCTGCGTCGAGCCAGACGCCTGAACATTGCTGGCATCGGTCGATATTGACCTTTTCCTTATAGTTCTCTTCTTTCAAATCCCCATAGCACTTCGGGCATTTCATGAAGTGGAGCTTGTTGATATTCTCTTTTTCCTGGGCCGCACGATATGCTTCGCGTTCTTCTTCAAACCTCTTCTTCATCTCCAGTTCTTGCTGCTTGAAATACTTTTCTTCCTCTTCACTGGACTTCCAATCCATAATGTTTCCTCCCGATGTGTCCTTTGGTGGTTGATTCTGTGAGCTTAATCAATAGTGCAGCTTCAATTATACACAATTTATCTCTTCTGTTCACTGCACGCTTACAGGGGCACCCATTCTCCTTGTATAATGCTCGCCCAAGTTCAAGTTCATTTCGACGGCCTATTGTTTCTCTTGTTTGTCTGTCCTGATAGAAGCCGTTTCGGACGAGGCCAGTTTTTTCAGGCCATAGAAATATATACTGAGCAAGGCAATCACGATTCCTCCTGAGATGGCTGTCTCATAGCCGATCTTTCCGTCGGCAAGAGCTTTTGATACGATTGTGGCGCCTAAAATTCCGATCAGCAGAGATACCCAGAATGCCTTGACTTCGGCCAGTTCGGCTCTGACGCGGGCGGAAATTTCGCCGGCGGCCATGGACTCCACATAGCGTACCATGGAAAGCATAAGAAGATAAGGAAGAGGCGCCAGCAGCAAATACTCCAATGCCCTCATCGACATTTTTAAGGCAAGGACATGGGGGGGATATTCGGTAGTATGCGGTGCCATCACCTTGAAGAATATTGCGAGCGCTCTACCGAATTCAAAAAAGCCTGCCGCAAAGAGACCCACCATGGTCAAACAGGCCGCGACCGTCGCCAAAAACATCGGCCAGCGAGAGAACCGATTGAGCATGGTGTACAGAACGCTTTCACCGGATGTCCTTGTGTTCTCTTCCTGGATTTGGTTGTGGCTATCTTCCTTGCCTTTTGTCATTATCAGCCTCTCCTTGCACTTGTGTGAAACGATTCCGCTCAGTCGTGTCGTCCCTGATATTTTCCACGGGGTTTCCTATTATATCCTCCAAAGCGACAAGACTTGCGCCTATTTGTCCTTCCAAAGCTGTATAGATGCCTTTGAACACCGGTTATGACTGTCTCGATGATTCATTGACTCTCTTCAGATAAAGGTCATTATACCTTT
Source organism: uncultured bacterium (assembly GCA_964482745.1). Lineage (GTDB taxonomy): Bacteria > Abyssobacteria > SURF-5 > SURF-5 > SURF-5 > CAYZZY01. The sequence goes on along the minus strand of CAYZZY010000083.1, from coordinate 653 downwards.
TCTGATCATCATGACTCCAATGGAGGCAAGAAGAAGGCTGGCAAGTTTCGAGACTACCCTGGAGCCGGCATTGCCCATGATCCTCATAATAGGGCCGGAGATCCAGAACATTATTCCCGCAATGAGAATGTTGATGATGGCTGCAGCAACGGTTAATGCAATTCCATGTTCGGCGGCAAGAACTATGATAGTGGTGAGCACGGCCGGTCCGACAATCAGGGGCACGCCAATGGGCACTGCTCCGACGCTTTCCAGGTCAACGCGTCGCTGCCTCTTGTCACTTGAGAGTATATCGCTAAGAGAAATGGCAAAAAGCAGGATTCCTCCGGCGATCATAAAATCCGGGACCGTAATCCCAAGAAATTCTAGCAAATATCTCCCGATTGCCAGAAATAATAGCGCAACTGCCATTGCCGTGACAACCGATTGAAATGCAATTTTCCTCACTTTAGACCGATCTAAGCCCTCCGTTAAACTAATGAACATAGGCAAAACGCCCATCGCGTCGACAGCAACAAATAAAGGAACAAAGCAAAGCCAGAATTTGATCACGTGGTGCATACATTTCTCCCGTCTGTGAGTTCTTTACATGAATTATAGCATTCCGGATCGTGACCTTATCCTCTATCGACTCTCCCGGAACGATCTCGCTC
>CAYZZY010000082.1:0-11370 GCA_964482745.1 uncultured bacterium | reverse complement strand
GGGTATGTGGGCCCACCTCGGAGTGCGCGGAAAAATATTTCTCATCATAGGCGCACTGGTAGGAATCACTATGGGCGGTGGTTTGATCATGATATGGTACACATATCGGATGGAAGATCTTCTGACGTCCGTCATCCAAACAGACCTGGCAACGTTCCGGACGGCAAAGGGATTGGAGACAGCCTTATTGAACCAGAGGGGATACGTCTCTTACTACCTGCTGGAAAACGACCCCGAATGGCTGACGGAACTGGGCAAATATCGCCGGGATTTCACGGAAAGACTAAAGGAAGCACGAGCGATTGATCACACAGGTGTCCACAAGGAACTCCTTGACACGATCGAGAGGGAGTACAAGTCATATGTTGCCGACAAGGACAAAGTAATAGAGCTTTACCAGGCCGGAGACCATGAGGATGGCTCCAAGCTCCACCAAAAGGTCCGCACACAGTTCTTCAAAATCCTCAGTTTGTGCGAACAACACATTGATATTCACAGCAAGAAACTTGACAATAAATTGGCCAACAGCCACAGGGAGGGCTCACGAATAAGGGTAACGGCCGCCGCGGGAATCTCGGCCGCCGCTATTATCGGTGGACTGTTATTATTTCTTCTGGTCACACAAATTCTGGATCCGATCAGAAAGCTTGCACTGGAGGCAGACAGGAAGGGCGATTCGGACGGATCCGGTGATGAGATGATGGCGCTGAAGGACCGGGTTCATGATTTGATCGAAGATTTCGACCACACCCACGCCGCGCTCGAACAAAGCCAGAAACGGCTTCTGCAATCGGAGAGGATGGCGGTTGTGGGGAAGCTTGCCGCGGAAGTGGCTCACAGCATAAGGAACCCGCTCACTTCGATCAAGATGCGCCTGTTTTCCTTGGACCGCACCCTCAAATTGACCTCCGTCCAGAAAGAGGATCTCGACGTCATTTCTGATGAAATCCGGCAATTGGACAACATCGTACAGAACTTTCTGGAGTTCTCGCGCCCGCCGAAACTGAAAATCCAAAGTGTCGATATTTCGGAAATAGTGAATATGGCCCTACAGTTGCTGCAGAAGCGGATCGAGCGCCATAATGTCAAGATCATTAGAGAGAAACGTCATTCGCTTCCCTCCATTGAAGGCGATTCGGAACTACTGAAGGAGGCCTTTGTAAATCTGATCGTCAACGCCTGTGAAGCCATGGGTGATCGGGGGAGCCTGATCATAAAGGAAGAAGAGGCCGTTGCCGAACACATGGGACGAGCGGTCCTGGTTCGACTCCAGGACACGGGGCCGGGAATCCCGGAACCGATCCAGGATAAGGTGCTGGAGCCGTTTTTCAGTACAAAAGACGATGGCACGGGGCTTGGGCTTGCCATAGCCGCACGGATCGTGAATGAGCATGGCGGGCATTTGGAATTTGAAACAGCCGAGGACAAGGGCACAACCTTTACGATAACCCTTCCTGTACGGGAGAACCAGGCATGAGATCGATTCTGATTGTAGATGATGATTCCCGACTGAGAAAGAGTTTCGGCAAGCTCCTGGGTGAGGAGGGGTATGAGGTGAGAACGGCCGCTTCCGGGGAGACCGGCCTTGAAGAAGTGAGCCGCGACATGCCCGATCTTGTTATCATGGACATTCGCATGCCCGGGATCGGCGGCATGGAAGCATTCCAGGCGATGCGCGAAATAGACCCGAAGCTTCCGGTCATCATAATGACCGCATACGGGACAACGGAGACCGCCATCGAGGCCACGAAGCTCGGAGCTTATGACTATGTCATTAAGCCGTTCGAGATTCCAGACCTTCTCACCTTGATCGAGCAGGCGCTCGATGCCGGCCGGTTCATGCGATCCCGGGTCGAGATGAATGCGGTTCCCGAAGCGGCATCGGCCGATGCAATCATAGGCCAGAGCCAGCCCATGCAGGAGGTTTATAAAACCATCGGCCGCGTGGCGCCCACCGAGGCCACCGTGCTCATCCGCGGCGAATCCGGAACCGGCAAGGAACTCGTCGCCCAGGCGATATACCAGCACAGTCGCCGGGCCAACCGACCGTTCCAGGTAATAAATTGCGTTGCCATTCCGGAAACACTGCTTGAGAGCGAACTCTTCGGATACGAAAAAGGAGCCTTCACCGGGGCCACAAACCGCCGCATCGGCAAGATAGAACAGGCGACCGGAGGAACCATATTCCTCGACGAGATCGGGGATATGCCGCTGAGCATTCAGGCCAAGATACTCCGCCTTCTCCAGGAAAAAAATGTCGAGCGCCTGGGCGGCCGTGAGACGATTCCGGTGGATGTGCGCATAATAGCGGCTACGAATCGAATCCTGGAAAACCTTATAGCCGACGGCAGGTTCCGGGAAGACCTGTTCTATCGCCTCCGGGTCGTCGCGATCGAGCTGCCTTCATTACGCGAGCGCGAGGGAGATACCCCGCTGCTGTGCGATTATTTCCTCGCCAGATTCAGCCGGGACATGGGAATTGAGAATCCGGGGTTGAGCGAAGAGGCATATGGATTCGTGAGAGATCATCCATGGCCGGGCAACGTTCGTGAACTGGCCAATGCCCTGCAAAAAGCCTTGATTTTCAGCCGCGGCTATCCAATTCAGGCCGAAGACATGACACAAGCCGTGAGGAGCGATTTCGACAGGAAAACAATCCAGGACGGCGCCCCGGAAGAAGCGATAAGGCAGTGGGTGCGCAAGAATCTGGTCGCGGCTCCGAGGGATGATCTGTTCTCCTATTTAGCGGACCATTTCGCGGGACTGCTCATAGCTGAAGCCCTGAACTTTACTCGCGGCAACCGTACCCGAGCCGCTAAACTCCTTGGAATTTCCAGGCCGACCCTTCACGCCAGAATGGATAAGCTCGGACTTACCGGCAACGCGGAGAACGGTTCGGACTGAAAAACAACATTCATTGCACCCCTCATCCTCTGTCAGGAATTCTTACAGCCTGTAAAGCCATTTTCCGATGCCCTCCTGATTTTTCATATCCCTGCGATTCTGAGTAGCGCACAACTCCCAGTCTTTCCAGCATCTTACGTGATATCTCAAAAACCATCACATCTCGGCACGACAGTTGCTATTTGGGTATCGTGAAAAGGCAACGTGCATATTTCCCGGTGAACACAAAAACGACAAGGAGCACAGAATAATGAACTGCAGGCAATCGATTCTCCTCATTGATGACGACCAGGAATATTGCAGGGCCATGCAAAAACTGTTTGAGAGACGCGGCTATGAGATTTCATTGGCCGCCGACGGTCAAGAGGCGCTGGAAGCCATTTCCGAAAAAGTATTCGATCTCATCCTCTCAGATCTCCGGATGCCGAACCTGGATGGCATTGAACTGATGGAGGAAATCAAAAGGAGAAAAATCGATGTGCCGGTGATCTTTTTGACGGGCTTCGGAGAGGTCGAGTCATACATGGACCTGATGAACATGGGCGCTTTCGATTATCTCAACAAGCCGATTGATCTAAAAGAGTTGCTGCGTGTAGTCGAAACGGCTCTCGAAACCAGTGCCGGCGGGCGTTGCGCCTGCTAGGCAAGCTGTGTTTCAAACGGGAAACGGCAAGGATGGACAATTCAGCTCAACACATTGACAGGCGGTTGAATCCGGAAAAGAACATGGAGCACTACTACAACAGACTTCGTCGCCGACTCTATGTCGGAATCCTACTGGCATTCTTTGTACCTCTGGCGATTCTGTCCATGTACTTCCATTTCCAGTTCAACGTCACTCTTAAAGAAACAGGAAAACAGCATCTCACAACACTGGCCGAAAGCCAGCGGAACACAATAGATCTGTTCCTGCAGGAACGGATCGTCAACATCTTCAACCTGTTCCATGAAAGCACGTTCAAGCTGCCGCCCTCGCCGGAGGACATGGGGCGCTACCTGCAACATCTGCTTGAAATGAACGAAGCCTTCGTGGATGTCGGATTCCTTGATGAATCAGGTATTCAGCTCGGCTATGCGGGACCGTATGCCAACCTCCGGGGAGAAGATTACAGCAATGAGCCCTGGTTTCAAACAATGATGAATCGGGAGCGCAGCTATTACATCAGCGACATCTATCTCGGCTTTCGCCGGAAACCCCATTTCACAATAGCGGTAAGGCAGATCTTCAGTGGAAAGCCGGCCGTGATGCGAGCCACGCTCGACCCCGACAAGTTCTACTTGTTTCTCCGAACAATCGAAAAAGAGAAAGGCGTCGATTCGGCGCTCATCGATCGAGAGGGGAACTACCAGATTGTCGATCCCGATCAGGGCGAAGTCCTGCATCTCAGCCCTTTCAGGCCCCCTGAATCCGTCGGCTCCGGGGCTTATGAGGTTCGAAAGAACGGCGATTCGGAGCTTTTCGCGTATGCCTGGCTTGAAGAAGTCCCCTGGGCACTGGTCGCAAGACAGCCCCTGAAGGCCGCCTATGCCGAAATGTACCGCGTGCGCAGGATGATGATTATGATGACGACCATCCTGGCCGCAGTCATTATCGCAGCAATGTTATTGACCACGAAGCGCCTGCTCCAGCGCGCACAGGCGACCGATGAATCCAGAAAGGAACTCAAAGGACAGTTGTTTCACGCCGCTAAGCTTGTCGCAACGGGAGAGTTGGCAGCAGGCGTGGCCCATGAAATCAACAACCCGCTGGCTATTATTTCGGCCGAAAGCGGTGTGATAAGAGACATGCTCGATCCCCAATTCGGATTGGAATGCTCTCGGGAGAGCATCACAAAGGAACTGGATTACATTGATGAGGCCGTATTCAGAGCGCGCGACATCACACAGAAGCTTCTGAATTTTGTACGAAAAAGGGAGCCGTCGCATATCGCCTGCGATATAAACGAAATAATGCAGGATGTCGTCGGTGGCCTCAAAGAGAAGGAGTTCCTGGTTTCCGATATCAGACTGGTGCGTGACTTCGATCCCGACCTGCCTGAAATCATGGTCGATCCCGATCAAATACGACAGGTTTTTCTGAACCTCGTCAACAACGCCGGTGACGCAATCGAAGACTCCGGAACAATAACGCTTTCCACTTCCTGTGTCAACGGCTGCATCAGAGCGGCCGTTGCGGATACAGGAAAAGGCATGACATCTGAACAACTGGAAAAGATATTTGATCCTTTCTTTACCACGAAAGAAGTAGGCAAAGGGACCGGCTTAGGGCTTAGCGTCAGTCTTGGGATCGTCCAATCTATCGGAGGCCATATCGAGGTGCAAAGCATGCCCGGAGCGGGCAGTTCCTTCACCGTCGTGCTTCCGTTGGAGCAAGCAGAGGAAATCGGAGGAAAATCGAAATGAACCAGGAGGTTTCACTCAAATCCACGAACGGCACAGGCAGAGTGTTGCTGGTTGATGACGAAGATAAATTCAGACTCGCTCTGAGGAGACAACTCGAGGTAAGAAATTACAGGGTCTGGGATGTCAACAATGGTGAGGATGCGATCAAATTCGTTCGTCACAGTAATCCGGAAGTGGTAGTACTCGATCAGAAGATGCCGAAGATGGACGGCATTCAAACCCTGAGAGAGATTAAGAAGATACGGCCCGAAGTGCAGGTCATAATGCTGACCGGATACGGGAGTACCAGTTCCGCCCGCCTGACCGGCAAGTACGACGTTTACCATTATCTGCAGAAACCGTGTGTCCTGGATGAGCTTGTCGATGTGGTTGAGAAAGCTCGTCAGGAGCGTCTCTATGCAATGGCCCGGCACGAGATTCCGCACATAAAGAGAGGGAGTCTGAAACGGTGGCTGATCGGGGCCCACAACGCACGGCCCGGGCTGATCATCCTGGGATTTTTGTTGTTTGCTGCAATAGTCGCCGCACCCTCGCCCGAAAGGCTTCTCACGCTACTCAGTACAAAGAAGGGTGAACAAAGCGGGCAGATTATTATGGGATATTCGGACTATCGCACGATGGAAAGCGGCTCGACCATATCCGAATATTACAGCAAGAAATCGGGCATGTACAGGAAGATGCCGGGGAAAGACGGGACGATTGTGAAACTGCCTCTGAATTCCCGGCAAACAGCATTCCGTGCCCAGGTAATGATGGGAATACTTGTGGTGGCCGCCCTTTTCTGGGCTACCGGTGCAATCCCCGTAGGTATAACGGCGCTGCTTGTGGGCATGTTTATGTATTTCTTCGGAGTGCTGCCGCCGGATAAGGTCGCCGCGGCATATGCCAAAGATTCGGTAATCTTCATATTCGGCGTACTGGCCATCTCGGCGGCAATTAGTAAAACCGGTCTCGATCGACGGATCGGGATGCTGCTTTTGGGAACGAGTTCATCCTTGCGCAGGCTCGCCTTTGTCTTCTGTCCCCTGCTCGCTGTTTCAGCGTCGTTCCTGTCCGAGCATGCGCTCGTGGCCTTTATCGCCCCTATCTTCATCCTGGTATATGCCGGCGCCGTTCGCGCAGCGGGAATTACAAAGGATCGAAACCTGGCGGTCATGATGATCCTCATGCTCAGCTTCGCAGCAAATGTGGGCGGCCCCGGATCGCCTGCCGCCGGAGGGCGCAACGCCGTCATGCTGGGCATTCTTGCCGATTACGGCATTGCGCCGACCTTTGGGCAATGGGTGAAATACGGTCTTCCCTTCGTACCCGTCATGGCGCTGGTCGTGGGTGGCTATTTCTATCTTGTTTTTCGCAGAAGATTAAAGGTTGATGAGGTCGACGTGGCGGCGACGGTCAGACGGGAATCCGAGAAGATAGGAAAGATGACGCGCAATGAATACAGAACGGCCGCCGTGCTGGTGTTGCTGGTCATTCTGTGGTCCACGGTGTCAGGCCGGTTCGGAATGGGAGGGCCGGTACTGCTTTGCATCGTTCTGCTCAACATTTTCGGCATACTTCGCTGGCGCGACATCAACCAGATCCACTGGGACGTCGTGGCGCTCTACGCCGCCGCCAGCGCGATGGGAGCGGGCCTGGCCGCCACCGGCGGCGCTCTCTGGATGGCCGACAGTTTTGTGACCGTACTGCCCGATTTCATGAAAAGCGGCGAAGGCCTCTGCGTCGCTACCAGCATCTTTGCGGGGGTCATCACTAATTTTATGAGCGACGGCGCAACGGTGGCGGCCATCGGACCTATAACTATTCCGATGGCAACCCTGTCGGGCACGCCTCCACTGATGGTCGGGCTGGCGACTGCCTTTTCGTCTTCGTTCGCATACATGCTCATCATAGGCACGCCCAACAACGCCATAGCATACAGCCTCGCGAAGGATCCGGAAACGGGAGAGCAACTGGTCACCGTTTGGGACTTCTTCATCCATGGCTCGGCTATGTTGATACTCTCCCTTATTGTTCTCTGGGGATGGGTGTTTTTCGGATACTGGAAATGGATCGGCTTCTAGAAAGCCGGAAAGGAAAGGAACAATGGCAAAGGAAAAAATTAACCTCATGGTCGTCGATGACGAGGAACACTTTCTTCGATCAATCAAGAAACGGCTCGAGGTTAGGGAGTTCAACGTCATAACCGTCAACAGGGGAGACAAGGCGCTGGAGATGGCCCGAAGCGAGCCGATCGACATCGTCCTGCTTGACTTGAAGATGCCCGGGATGAGCGGAGAACAGACACTCGGTGAACTCAAGAAGATCGACAGGTGGATGGAGATCATAATCCTGACCGGCCACGGCTCCACTGATTCAGCAGTTGAATGCGCGATGAAAGGCTCGTACTTCTACTTGCAGAAGCCATGCGAATTGGATCTGCTACTTTCGATTCTTGCCGAGGCATACAGAAGACGGGTCACGCGCAAGATGAAAATCAAACAGGCGCAACTGGAAGAAATTCTGGACACGGCAGGCGCGCATTCGCCTCTGGACACCTTGCGAAAGATTCGAGAGCTGGATATGGAAGAGAAGCAAGTGGCGCAATAACGGAAGTGTGTATTGTGGCCGGATGTATCCGAGAGAAGGGTAAGAACAAGTTAAAAATCAGTCAGAGAGAGCGCGGTTCAGGCTCTTTGAGCGATCGATCAAGGCTCGCGGTCGGGCATAGTGCGGCATACGAGAGATTCACATGATGAGGGATATGACCACTATACGGAAAGAAGGAGATATCGATGGGTGCGATAAACCTGCTGTTGGTGGATGACGAAGAGCGATTTCTTCACACAACGAAGACGGTGTTGCAGAAACGCGGTTTCCGGGTCTTCATCGCCTCAAATGGCGACGAGGCTATCGAAACTGCCGCGCGCCATCCGATCGACGTCGCAATTGTGGATTTGAAGATGCCGGGTATGAATGGCGAGCAGACCCTCGCCGAGCTCAAGAGGGAACATAAATGGCTGGAGGTCATAATCCTGACCGGTCACGGGTCGATGGATTCGGCGGTGGAGTGTACGAAGCAGGGGGCATACTTCTACTTGCAGAAGCCGTGTGATCTGGAAAAACTCCTCTCGGTGCTGACGAAAGCATACGCGAAACGGATTCAGAATAAGAATAAAATTGAAGAAGAACGCTTGCAAGAAATTCTAAAGATCGCAGGCTCGGAATCTCCCCTGGAAATTCTGCGTCGAATAAGACAACTGGATGAAGAGGAGAGCTAGTCTCGTGCAGACTGATACCTTCAAGGCTACCCGACAAATGATCCTTTTGCGTGTTCTCCTGGTTCCGTTTGTCACGGTGTTGCTCGTATTCGGGACGCTGGTCTACTATTTTGCCACAACCTTGCGATCGCAGGAAGAAACGGAACTCACCCGCATCGCAGATGGCCACCGCAGTATGATCGAGTCGTTTCTCAAGGAACGGGCACTCGACCTCCAATATGTGGCCTCAGCCCGCGGTTATGCGGAAATCAGCTCCAAGGACGTGATGTCCAGAATCTTCAGCGCTCTCCGAGCACGATGGCAGGCCTTTTTTGATATCGGAGTGTTTGATGAAGAGGGAAATCACGTTGTCTATATCGGCCCATATGACCTGGAGGGGAAAAACTATGCACAGACCGAGTGGTTCCTGCGTGTTCAGGAGGAGGGAGTGTATATTTCCGACGTGTTTCTCGGCTACCGCAATGTCCCGCATTTTGTCATCGCAGTTCGTCGCAATGAGGGTGATCGTGTCTGGTATCTGCGCGCAACCATCGATTCTTTCTTCTTCAATGAACTGGTTGAAGACGTGCGTATTGGAAGCACGGGAGAGGCCTACATAATAAACCGACAAGGTGTGCTGCAGACGCGGCGGAGATCGGGCGGGAGCTTGATGGATTTGGATGTGGAACATGCGATGTATGCGGTCGGTGAAAAGGCGATTGCTTCGTTCTCGGCGAAGGACCGGGCGGGCACGCGATATCTCTATGCCACCGGAAAGATCGCCCCTACTGAATGGTTGCTCGTGGTTCGCCAGTCAATCAACGACGCTTACGCCCCCCTGTTCCGAGCCGTTCTCATTGCCATAACCATAACGTTCGGAGGCGGGGCAATCGTGGTCTCGATGGCCTTCTTTCTTGCATCGGGAGTGGCAAACCAACTCGCGCTTGCGGAAGCCGAAAAACGCCGAATGGGAACTCAACTGATTATGGCTGGGAAGCTTGCCGAGGTCGGAGAGATGAGTGCAGGCGTCGCTCACGAAATAAACAATCCCCTGCAGGTAATAAAGAGTGAAGAGACATATATGCGAGATATTTTGGATGAGATCGAGCAGAACGGTCTCACCGATCAATCGGAGAATTTCGGCCTGCTGCGCGAATCACTCGACCAGTTGGGACTGATGGTCGACAGGGGCAGACGGATAACAACCGGGCTTTTGGGGTTTGCCCGCCAATCAGAGACAACAATACAGACCGTCAATCTGCGGGAATTGATACCGGCGGTTGTCGGCATGGTTGACCACCGTGCAGAACTCGAAAACATCCGGATTGTCCAGGAGTTTGATACGGAATTGCCGGCGTTTCGGAGCGATCCCGCCGAACTTCAACAGATCTTTCTGAATTTGCTGAACAACGCTATCGATGCGGTCAAAGAAAAAGGGAAAGGAGAGATTCGCGTCGCGGCGATTGGGGAGGATAGCGACATCATCATCACGATAACGGACGATGGATGCGGCATCGCTCCCGACCATATCGAGAAGATATTTATGCCGTTTTTTACCACCAAGCCGGTGGGACAGGGGACCGGCCTGGGACTCAGCACATGCTACGGCATCATTGACCGCCTGGGCGGCAAGATATCGGTTTCAAGCGAACTTCATGTCGGAAGCGTTTTCACCATCCGGTTTCCGGTGGCCGGTCCTCCGGGAGAGAAAAGCGGTCCTTCCAAAGATCGTGAAAAGGAAAGTATGGCGACACGGGCCGCATAGGACTGTCGATAGCGAAAAACAGGGAACCAGAGTGATGAGGAAAGGGACGCCAGGGCAATGAAAAAGAAGAAAACGATTCGGGTACTAATCGTCGACGACGAAGAACGCTTTCGTACGACTGCGACCTCCACGTTGAGCAAACGCGGTTTTGAGGTAAAAGCCGTTTCGGGCGGAGTTGAGGCGCTCGAAGAAATCAGACAAGGGGGCGTCGATGTTGTAATTCTCGATGTGAAGATGCCGGGAATGGACGGAAATGAAGCATTGAGAAATATCAAAATCCTCAGGGAGGATATGCCGGTCATTATGCTCACCGGCCATGGGACCGTTGATTCGGCGATGGCAGGGTGGCGCGACGAGGTGTATGCGTACCTTATGAAACCGTGTGATATTGAAGCTCTCGCTGAGAAGATCTGCGATGCCTGCGCCAAAAAAGCAGGCATGGACAGGTCTCTCTGGTATTCCGTGTGGTCGCACAGCAAATCAATTGATTGACGAATGGAACTTTCAGGCGTCGAGTTCTCATCTGCCGCACAAATGCGGGGGAGAGACAAACAATATGAAAACCGCTAATTTCAGAAACACGAGACGAATGATTCTGAGCCGGGTACTGCTGGTGCCGTTTATCGCGGTCCTATTGGTGTTCGGTACGCTCGTGTATCATTTTGCCACCAACCTGCGGAGCCAGGTTGGAGAAAAGCTTGCCTATATTGCCGATGGACATCGAAGATTAATCGAGCAGTTCCTTCTTGAGAGATCATTTGATCTTCAGCATATAGCCGCGTCGAAAGACTTTGAGGAGATTGGTCATGACGGCGCGTTGGACGAGATTCTTGAGCAGTTGCAGACCAAATCAGGCGCCTTTCTTGATCTCGGCGTCTTTGACGGCAACGGCAATCATGTTGCCTATGTCGGGCCGTATGATCTGGAGGGCAAGAGCTATGCCCAGGCCGAATGGTTCCTGCATGTTCAGGAGAAGGGAATATATATTTCCGATGTGTTTCTCGGCTACCGCAACGTTCCGCATTTTGTGGTCGCCGTCCGCCGGGATAAGGGAGACCG
>CAYZZY010000081.1:0-11421 GCA_964482745.1 uncultured bacterium | reverse complement strand
ATATTAATAAGTATATATACTTATAATATTAACCACGAGCGTTCCAACAAATTCCTGAAGAAGAAGATTGAGGCAAGACTCAAGCGCATTGCCCAGTGCGGGACGTTCGTGGCCGGATCTCTGAATCGTATCGAGAAGAAGGGCAAGTCGGGCAGGGTGTCGGTTTTGTATCTGTTAACCTTCAAGGAAAAGGGTAAGACCACGTCCGTTTATGTCCCGAAGGACCTGGTTCCCGAGGTGAAACAATGGGTAAAACAGGATCGCGAACTGAAGAAACTGATGGCGGAGATTTCTCAACTGAGCATTGGGGTCATACGGAGGCACGTGCCCGAAAAACGGGCCGCCCGCCGTGTAGAAAAAAAGTGACACGTTCCGTCAGGGAAGCGCTGACTCTTCTCATCAGACACTTCTTCCCGTTTTCTCCTCCCTCTCCATACATGATATTGCGGATCCCCGCAATCAGGAATGCAGCACCGACACCCTGCGGCAACTGATAATGCTGGGCATCCTGGGCCATAACAAAAAAAACGGCTACAGGATGGAGCATTTCTGCGACTGCTCAAACACCAACGTCCTTGTCGGACTCTTCCTGCTGCTCCAAATTGCCCCCATACGCTCATGCAGCCATTGGCACGGGGAGCAGCATCGTCGAGGGATTCGAGACTCTCCGGTTTCTCGCATTCCTCCTGTTGGAGTCGCTCAGGAATACTCGGCTCCCTGAATACCTGTTTGCTCCACAACTCCCACCGATGCACATCCGGACAGCGCCTCCATAGCATATCGCAGTCGGGAAACTCCATCACTGTAGCCGTTATACCTCAATCATAACGCCATCCCCAACACGCCACAACTATGTCTTTTAACACCTGCAGATTCTCCCCCGCACAAACCGGACCTGCAAGGGCTGACTATTCTGCATCGGTGAGCCGCTTTCCCCTCTCGTTGACACCCGTTCATTTGTGTTGTTATACTGGTTTTGGAGGCATAATAATCCCAACGTAATCATATAGATAGGAGTATGGACAATATGAAGATCGCTATTGCCGGTAAGGGTGGGGTAGGGAAGACTACCGTCGCCGGGACCTTGGCGCGCATGCTCGCTGCCGATGGTCACAAAGTGATGGCCATAGATGCGGACGCTGATGCGAATCTCGCCTCGGCATTGGGCTGCGACCCCGAGATTGCACGCTCGATCACCCCGATCTCGGAGATGAAAGATTTTATTCGGGAACGGACGGGAGCCGGTGAAGGGTACGGGGTAATGTTCAAGCTCAATCCGAAAGTTGACGACATCCCCGAAAAATTCAGCAAGGACGTGTCGGGGGTCCAGTTTCTGCTTATGGGCTCATTGGACACCGGCGGCGCCGGCTGTCTTTGTCCCGAGAACGTTGTGCTGCGCCGGTTTCTTGACGAGGTGCTCGAATATCGCGACGAGACGGTGATTCTCGATATGGAGGCGGGCCTGGAACATCTTGGCAGGGGCACGGCTCGGGCGGTGGACGTGCTCATAATCATTGTCGAACCCGGCCGCCGGAGCATCGAGACCGCTCGCTCGATTGTCAAGCTGGCAAGCGATCTGGGGGTACAGTGCATCCGTCTCGTCATGAACAAGATGGTTGACGATGACGATGCCGCCCTGCTCAAGGAGAGCTTCCCCGAGGACCAGATACTGGGCTTTATCTCATTTGACAGGGAACTCATGAAACTCGATCGCGAAGGCAAAGCGCCTTACGACTTCTTCAAAGAGAACGATGGCCGGTTTCTTAGCGAGATGACTGCAATTCGTGACAAGGTTGTTGACCTGATCGAGTCGAGCAAGGGCGCAGCTTGAAGAAGAGCGTATCAGTGTCTGATCGAAGAACCCTTTGATTAGACGGCGGTTTTTGACGCTGAGCATGGCAGTGTGGAAAGGTTAAATCCTCCTCAATCCCCCTTTTTCAAAGGGGGAGGCTAGATCCACCCTTTCGCGGAGGGAGGAGGAGGGGGCTGGAAAAGAAGATATTCGCTATTGCGCACAGTCAAGCGCCAGCCTTTTTATCTGCGAAAAGAAAAGACCTGAACAATACATCAAAAGGTGGTGTCAAATGGGAAAACTAATAGCCGTCACGGGCAAGGGAGGCGTCGGCAAGACGACCATCTCCTCGTTGCTCGTTCGTTCCATGATAAAGAGGGGGAGTTCCCCGATTCTTGTGGTCGATGCGGACCCCAATTCGAATCTGAATGAAGTGCTCGGGTTGAAGGTAGATGAGACCATCGGTTCCATCCGGGAGGATATGGCCGAGCGTTCGGGCTCTATGCCCGGCGGAATGGCAAAACACGAGTACCTTGATATGAAAGTCCATGAATGTCTTGTCGAGGCGAAAGGTTTCGACCTCGTCGTGATGGGGCGTCCGGAAGGGCCCGGCTGCTATTGCTTCGCCAACAATGTCCTTCGCGATGTGCTCAAGTCACTCGGAAAAGGATATCCGCGTATCGTGATCGACAATGAAGCCGGGATGGAACATATGAGCCGCCGGATCACGACAACAATGGACCATCTCCTTCTTGTTTCCGACTCCTCGCTGCGCTCTGTGTTGGCGGCCGAACGAATACTGGGACTTGTGAAAGAGTTAAAACTTACGGTCGGATCCATGCACCTGATCATTAACCGTGTCCATAACGGGCTTCCGGCGGAAGTGGAAAAGCGAATAGAAGAACTCGGTCTTCCTTTGCTCGACACCATCCCCGAGGAAGAATTGGTGCGGGAGTTTGACGGTAATGGCAAGCCGCTTTTCGAATTGCCCGATTCGTCGACCACCGTGCAGAAGGTCGAGGAGATAGTAGAGCGTCTGGATTTATGATGTTTTCCGCTTGAGAGGGAGAGAAACAGGGGGCACGGTCTGCCTCGGTGCGCCACTTCTTGCGTCAGGATTTCAGATTATGCCGAGTTCCTTGAAGGTGGCGATGCCAAGGATTATAACGTAGATATAGAGCGCCGCCAATGCGATCTCGGCTCTATAATGCTTTACCTTTTCAATCATACCGGTCATTGTTGGTTGCTCCATTCTGATACAGTTTTCTATCTCAATAACTATACCTCAATATTCAATAAAGATTCAAGCGGCGACGCCTATTCAAGCACTGCCGGATTGCAGACTCTGGAAAATGACGATCCGGATATTCCTTCTTCCAATGAGTGCCTTGACAACGGATGCAAAGAACAGTATTATTTGCATCAGGAGGCGAAATATGTCTGACATCGAATGGCTTACTCAAGAAGGATACGATAAGCTCAGGGCCGAACTGAATGAGCTGATAAAAGTCAAGCGGCCGGAGATGGCTAGAATTCTTGAAAAGGCCCGGGCCCATGGGGATTTTCGGGAAAACGCCGAGTTCGACAGTGCCAAACACGAGCAGATGCTCCTTGAGAACAGGATCGCCACAGTCGAACAGAAGCTCGCCCGGTCGCGCATTTATGAGCCGGGCGCGGCAGGCGACGGCAAGGCGTATCTCGGGTGCTGCGTGACGCTGAAGGATCTCAAGCGCGGCGACGAGTTTGAATATAAGCTTGTCAGCGCCGATGAGGTGGACGCAAAGGAAGGCAAGATATCGATCGCGTCTCCGGTTGGCAAGGCGCTCCTGGGACTCACGATAGGCGACATTGCCGAGATAGAGGTTCCGGCCGGAACGCTTCGCTACGAGGTTCTCGGCGTAACGTTCTAGCGAATTTTTGTGTTTTACGAACCGGCTCACCGCCGAATCCGCCGGTTACGCGCAACTCTTCTGAATATCCGGTCATGCCATGGTTTCGGGCGTGAAACCATCCCAATTCACCGTCCTGAGTTCCTTGACTGGATGCCCGAAATCTGTTATCATTTTCTATAGGTAATGGAGATAACCGGGACAAGATGTACGGTGTCCTCGTTTTGATTTCGGCGCCCTCTTGATTATCCGAAGAGGGCTAATTTTTGCGGTGAATCCATGATTCCATTCGAAGAAGCCAAAAAGATCGTTCTTGATTCAGTCTCCGTTCTAGATGCGGTTGAAAAGCCGATACTGGACGCTCTAGGTTTGGTCGCTGCCGAGGATATCATCTCAACCGAACAGATTCCCCCATTTGACAATTCTGCCATGGATGGATACGCCGTTCGCGCGGATGACACATCGGGCGCCTCGGAGACGAATCCGATCGAACTCAGCGTGTTGATGGATTTGCCTGCCGGCGCTCATACCGAATGCGATGTCGGACCGGGACAGGCGATTCGTATTATGACGGGTGCGCCGGCGCCGTCAGGCGCGGACACCGTCGTGCAGGTCGAACTCACTGAACGAGCCGGTGACGGCAAGGTCAAGATTCTCAAGGAACATGCCAGGGCCAAGAACATACGCCTTGCCGGCGAAGACATCGCAATCGGCCAAAAAGTCGTTTCTACGGGAGAGGAAATTACTCCGGCCAAGATCGGTCTGCTCGCGTCGGTCGGAAGGGCGACCCTCAAAGTCATTCGAAGGCCCGTGGTCGCCATTCTTGCAACCGGCGATGAGCTTCTGGAGGCGGATGAGCCTCTGGGACCGGGAAAGATAAGAAGCAGCAACTCCTATACCCTGATTTCGCAGGCACGCACATGTGGCGCCGAGCCGCAGTACCTCGGGATAGCCAGGGATACGATGGATGACGTTCGCGCTCACCTTGCAAAAGGGCTGTCTGCCGATATGATAGTAAGCTCAGGCGGCGTTTCCGTGGGCGATTACGATTTCGTGAAGGATGCCCTCGAAGAACTTGGCGTCGAATTCAAGTTCACGAAGGTTGCCATAAAGCCGGGGAAGCCCACGGTCTTCGGGATGCTTGGAGGCAAACCGGTTTTCGGACTTCCGGGAAATCCGGTGTCTTCGATGGTGATGTTCGAGGAACTCGTCAGGCCCGCTCTCCTGAAAATGATGGGCAGGCGCAGGATATTTCGACCCGAGGTTGAAGCCGTGCTTGAAGAGGATATCAAGAAGAATCCCGAACGGAACCACCTCGTGCGCGCCATCGCGCGACGGGAGGGATCGGAGTATTACGTGTCGACGACCGGCCCGCAGGGATCGGGCATACTCGTTTCCATGGATTATGCAAACGCTATTATCATGTTTCCACGCGGGACGGGGCGGTTAAAAAAAGGGGAGCGCGTCAAGGTGCAGCTCATCCGCATGCCGGAGGTCGAATAAAGTGGTCCCCGTTGTGTCGATAGTCGGAAAAAGCGACAGTGGCAAAACGACCCTGATTGAAAAATTGATCCCCCTCTTGAAGAAAAAGGGATACCGCGTCGCCTCTATTAAACATGATGTGCACGGGTTCGAAATGGACCGTGAGGGAAAGGACACCTACAGGCATTTTCACTGCGGGGCCGATGCCGTTCTCATATCGTCACCCAAGAAGATGGCACTCATACAGCGGGTCGAGGAAGCGCTCTCATTGGACGAACTCGTGGAACGCTTCTATCCGGACATGGACATAGTCATAACAGAAGGTTTTAAAAGCCTTGACAAACCGAAAGTAGAAGTTTTTCGGAGCGCCATACGTTCACAACCTTTGTGCACGGCCGCGGATAATCGAATCGCCCTCGCGAGCGACACGCCGCTCGAGGTCGATTGCCCGCGATTTGATATAAATGATGCGGAAGCTATAGCGGATTTCATTGAACAACGATTTCTGAAACCGGTAGAAAGTGGCGCATGACTGAATGAAGGTCATGCGGCCACCGGTTATCTGGGGCACTTTCTTGAACACCCCATTATCATTATAGGAGAGGACAAATGCACAAGATTGTCAGGACAGATACGATCGCTCCTTCGATGTTCCTGATGGAGGTTGAAGCGCCCAAAATTGCGGAAAAACGCAAGGCGGGACAGTTTATCATCCTCAGGATCGATGAGACGGGCGAACGCGTGCCATTCACAGTGGCGGATTCGGACACCGAGCGTGGCACGATCACTATCATTTACCAGGTCGTCGGCAAGACGACCGCGCAAATGGCAGACCTTCAGGTCGGCGATGCCCTGCTTGATGTCGTCGGTCCGCTCGGCAAGCCCACCCATATTGAGAAGGTTGGATCGATATGCTGCATCGGCGGCGGCACCGGCATCGCAATCACCTATCCGATAGCCAAGGCGCTCGGCGAGGTTGGCAATAAGGTGATTTCGATTCTGGGCGCGCGAACCAAAGATTTGCTCTTCTATGAAGATGAAGTAAAGGCGATAAGCGACGAACTTATAATCTGTACCGATGATGGGAGTTACGGGCAAAAGGGGCTCGTGACCGAGATGCTCAAGCAAGTCGTCGACAGGGGAGAGGACCTGAAGCTGGTCGTCGCCATCGGCCCTGTCCCGATGATGAAGTTCGTTTCCAGAATGACGAAAGAGTTCGAGATTCCCACCATCGTGAGCCTCAATCCTATCATGATAGACGGATCGGGCATGTGCGGTTGCTGCCGCGTGGTTGTCGGCGGCACAACGAAATTCGCATGCGTTGACGGGCCCGAGTTCGATGCGCATCAGGTCGATTTCGAATTGCTCACCAAGCGTCTGGCCACATATCGGAGTGAAGAAACCGAATCGCATGACCGCTACAAACACTCAAGAGACGAGTGCAAGATAGGCAGGGGGTAAGTCAATGGAAAAGAAAGAAAGAATGAAGATTCCCCGGCAGCCAATGCCGGAGCAGAAGCCCGAGGACCGCGTTCAGAATTTTGAAGAGGTCCCGTTCGGATATTCGGAAGAGACGGCGATGCTCGAGGCCAAACGATGTCTCGAGTGCAAGAAACCCAAGTGCATGAAGGGCTGCCCTGTAGAGATTGACATTCCCAGCTTTCTCCGGCTTGTCGCGGAGGGCGATCATTGGGGAGCGATTCGGAAGATAAAGGAAACCAACAGCCTGCCGGCGGTCTGCGGGCGCGTCTGCCCTCAGGAAGACCAGTGCGAAAGCTATTGCATCGTCGGGAAGGCAAAGAACAATAATCCGGTGGCGATCGGACGGCTGGAGCGTTTTCTGGCTGACTTCGAGCGCAAATCCGGAAAAGTCGCCAAGCCTGAACTGGCGCCGTCCACAGGCAAGAAGGTGGCCGTTGTCGGGTCCGGCCCAGCCGGGCTCACCGTGGCGGGCGACCTTGCCCGCATGGGGCATCATGTTGTCATCTTCGAGGCGCTTCACAAGGCCGGGGGGGTACTCGTATACGGGATACCCGAATTTCGGCTGCCGAAGGCTATCGTACAGGCGGAGGTCGATTTTCTTTCCGACCTCGGCATAGATATTCAACTCAATACCGTTGTCGGCAAGGCCGACACGCTTGACGAATTGTTGGAGGATGGATTCGAGGCCATCTTCGTCGGGACGGGAGCCGGCGCGCCGCTGTTCATGAATATTCCCGGCGAAAACCTGAGCGGCGTATATTCGGCAAACGAATATCTCACCCGCTCGAATCTCATGAAAGCGTACCTGTTTCCCGAGTACGATACCCCGATTATCAGATCCGACATTGTCGCAGTTGTCGGAGGCGGCAATGTGGCCATGGACTCAGCCCGCACCGCCTTGAGGCTCGGCGCAAAAGAGGTGCATCTGATTTATCGCAGGTCGAGGGAAGAAATGCCCGCTCGCGCCGAAGAGGCGCATCATGCGGAAGAGGAAGGCGTGATTTTCGACCTGCTGACCAATCCAATCCGATACATCGGAGACGAAGACGGGAAAGTTGTCGCGGTCGAATGCCTGAAAATGGAACTCGGAGAGCCCGATGATTCTGGACGCCGGCGTCCGGTTCCCATAAAAGGCTCGGAGTACACCAAAGAGATGGATACGGTTATTGTCGCAATCGGCAACGGCCCCAATCCGCTCGTGCCGGACACGACCCCCGACCTCGAAGTCAATCGATGGGGAAACATCATGGCAGATACGGCAACCTGCAAAACGAGCAAACGCGGCGTGTTTGCGGGTGGAGACATAGTCCGCGGAGCCGCCACGGTGATTCTCGCGATGGGAGACGGCAAGGTCGCGGCTCGATCCATAGACGCATATCTCAAAGATCCGGACTGGTGGGATCAGCCACCGCCCGAGCCTGAAGAGGAGGCCGAGGCCGGCTGAGGCCGTGCCCACAAGGATGATGGAATCGGCGGTTATCCTCGCCGGCGGCAAGAGCATCCGGATGGGGCGCAACAAAGCATTGCTCGAGTTCGGAGGGGAGACCCTCATCGAGCGGCTTTACCGGACCCTGAAGGAGGCTTTCAGGGAAGTCCTTGTTTCGGCGAACGATCCCGAGGTGTACACGTTTCTTGATGCGCCCGTCATCCCGGACATATATGAAGACGGAGGCTCGCTGGCAGGTGTCCATGCGGGCCTTTCGCTTTGTCGTGCAGAGTACTGTTTTTTTCTCGCATGCGATATGCCCTTCGTCGATGTGGGATTGATCCGTCACCTTGACCGCTATGCCGATGACTATGATATAGTCATCCCTGTAAGTCGGAACGGACTCGAACCGCTCCATTCATTCTATTCCCGCCGATGCCTTCCGTATATAGAAGAGCAATTGGATAGTGGGAACCTGAAGATTATAGATTTTTTTCCTCTCGTCAGAATGCGAGAGGTGGGCGTCGACGAGATGCATGAGTTTGACCCGGATGAGTTGTCCTACTTCAATATAAACACTCAAGAAAAATATGAGCTTGCCATCGAAAAATTGAAGGAGCAACAGGAGTAATGAACCGCCACGTTCGCAACAATAGCCGGGCACAAAGTGGTAGTGTCCGGGAGAGGGCCGCTCAGGAACCCGAGCGCATCATAAATTACCTGCGCGTTTCCATTACCGATCTGTGCAACTACCGGTGCGTGTATTGCATGCCGCCCGAGGGCATCCAACGGTTGTCTCACGATGAAATCCTGACATTCGAGGAGATCTGTTCGGTTGTGAGCGCGGCTGTTCCGATGGGGATCAATCGCATCAGGTTGACCGGCGGAGAACCTCTGGTAAGGCGGGGAGTCGCCGGACTGGTGGGAATGCTCAACCGGCTGCCCGGCATCGAGGAGGTCTATCTCACGACGAACGGATCGCTGCTCGCAGAACATGCCGAGGATTTACGCGAGAACGGGCTGTGCCGGCTGAATATAAGCCTTGACTCGCTGAGGCCGGAACGCTACCGTCGCATTACGCGCGGCGGCAATATCGAAGATGTCTGGAGAGGAATCGAGACGGCGCAAAAAATCGGATTCGAACCCATAAAACTTAACGTTGTCATTATCAAAGACGTGAACGATGATGAAGTGGAGGAGTTTGCGTCATTTACCAGAGAGAATCCATTTGAAGTCCGATTTATCGAATATATGCCCTTCGGCTCCATTGAAGAGAAGAAAAACTACCAGTATGTTGCCGTTGACGAGATGAAAAGGCGCATCGCCGCGCTCGGCAAGCTCGACCGGCTGCCCGGTGTGAGCCGGAGCGGACCGGCTGAGCGTTACAGGTTGAAGGGGGCAAGGGGCGTGATCGGTTTTATTCCGGGAATGACCCACAGCTTCTGTTCCACGTGTAACCGCATCAGGCTCACGGCCGACGGGCGCCTGCTTTCATGCCTGTTCTCCGGAGAATCGGTCGATGTGAAATCGCTCTTGCGATCCGGGGCTCCGGTGGAGAAGCTTTCCGAAGCGGTTCTGCTGGCCATCGAATCCAAACCCTCAATCCGGTCCGATCGGTGCGAGGATTTCATGAGTTCAATCGGCGGATAAATCGGGGCAATAATTAAAAAGAAAAAATGACCCAATCTCGCCAACTGACCGAGGCGAAGCGCTCCCTACGCAAAAAAATGATCGACTGGCGCAGTTCGCTTACTGTCGAGGAAGTCCTTAAAAAGTCCGAGCAGATCGCAGCCGCAGTAAAGACGATTCCTGAATATGCAAATGCGAAGACAATCCTTTTCTATGTTTCGGCGAAACCGAACGAAGTGGATACGCACTCTCTTATCCGGGAAGCCCTTTCCGGCAATATCAGGGTTCTCGTTCCTTCGACCGATTTCGACCGCAATGAACTCATCATTTCCGAAATCAAAGATATGAGGGAACTGGCGCCTGCAAGGTACGGCCTGCTAGAACCTCGCCGTGACTCACTTGCCCCGACCGGTCCGGGTGAGGCCGACATTATTATTGTGCCGGGGGTCGCCTTTGACAGGCATTGCCGGCGTATTGGTTTCGGCGGCGGCTACTACGACAGGCTGCTGGCCGATTCGAAAGCCACCACGATCGCGTTAAGCTATGAAGGGCAAATGGTCGAGCGTGTTCCGGTCGATGAAAATGATATTCCTGTCGATATTATCGTCACCGAATCAGGGGTATATCGGGCAGGCGACAACGGTTCCTGACACTTCATTTTTCTGGTGCGCCCTTTCTTTATTGACAATTTTGACGCACCGTGTTATAGTTTCATAACCATGATGATTCCAATGCTTTATCATCCGAGAACCGGAGTTTCCCAATGGCGCGAACAATAAAACGATATGCAAATCGCAAACTCTATGACACCGAGGAAAGCCATTATGTGAGCTTGCAGGACATATTGGGGCTTGTGAGAGAAGGCGAGGACATCGAGGTGGTGGACAGCCGCACCGGTGAAGATCTTACCAGTGTCACGCTTGCCCAGGCCATGGCCGAGGAGGAGAAATCCGCCGAGGGCAGCATGCTCCCGCTTGACGTGCTGAAAGAACTTATACAACGGGGAAGCGACTCTCTGAATGAGATAATGCGCAAGTCGAGGCTGGCCGGGAAAGGCGCCGTACAGATGGCGGAAGAAAGCGCCTCAAAACAGTTCGAAAAATTGATGGATCAAGGCGAAATGGACGAGGATGAAGCCCGGAGCTATCTTAAGCTTCTGTCCAGAACGATCACAAAAAACCGTCGTTCCCTCGAACGCAGGATCGATGAAAGGGTTGAGCTCTTTGTGGAGGCGATGTGCCTTCCGTCTCGATCCGATTTCAATAAGGTTGTCAAGAAAGTGGATTCGTTGATAGAGAAACTGGATGCTTACATTGCGGACACGCAGGTTCGCAGGCAAAGACCACGCAAGAAAAAACAGGAGGGGTAGAATAATGGCAGTCAAGAAAACGAAGAAAAGCACCAAGAAAACAGAAAAGGCGGCAGAGAAGAAGGGGGCAAAAAAGAAGGCTGACAAGTGGACATGGATCGACATCCTCCGGACCCCCATCCTGGCGTCGGTGGGCGCCTTCTCGATTGCCGAGGAAGGAATCGAGAAGTTTGTGAAAGAACTTGTCGAGCGCGGCGAGGCCTCGGAGAAGGAAGGCAAGAAACTGGTTGATGATTTCAGAAAACGCACTAGAAAAAACCGCAAGGACTTTGAGTCGGGAACCGACGAAAGAATCGAAAAAGCGCTAAAAAGATTCCGGCTTCCCTCAAAGAAGGACATCGATTCACTTACA
>CAYZZY010000080.1:0-11427 GCA_964482745.1 uncultured bacterium | reverse complement strand
AGGCCAAAGGCAGGGTAGAGCGAAAACATGGGGTTTTCCAGGACCGCTTCGTGAAAGAACTGCAATTGCAGGGGATAAGCACAATCGAAGAGGCGAATGAACTGCTCCAAAATGGCTTTGTCGATGCACTCAACCGCAAATTTGCCCGGCCCCCTCTCAGCACGACCGATTTTCACCGCAAAGCGCCCACCAAGCGTGAGCTGCGCGATATATTCTCTATCGAGAAGATCCGGGGGGTGGCCAACGACTGGACCGTGCGCCGACTGCTCGACGGTACCATACAGCTACTGTACCGTGACAAAAAGCTGAAGTTTAACGAGATTGCGCCGCCTGCCAGAGCACTCTGCTACACGGAATCTGCGGCGCCTCAGCCCGCGGCGCCGAAACAGAAATACAAGCCCGCGCCAGATCACCCCTGGCGACGCTGGTCGCCCACAGCAGCGAAAAAGACACGGCCAACGTGAAGGAGGATCAAGCTGTGGGTATGTGGGAAACTCTTCGTTTTTCCCACATACCAACAGCACTACTGCTACTACTATCTTATGCTTACGCTCATAAAGACAAAAGCAAAAGAAGAAAAAAAAGAGGACATTTCTATCGGGCCTTGACAATGATTAAGTTTTGCAGAACTTGTAAGTTCCTGCTTGATAATAAGATAGAAAGAAACATAAGATGGCCATTGCAGCAATAGAAAGGTCTTTCCCTAATGAATTTTATCTAGAAAAGGAAAAACAGGATGAATTGGGCCGCCTTTGCGTTACGCGAATAATGATGGGGAAGAGTCGCGGTTTTCTGAGTGCGATGCTATTCAATACCGATGTGTGATACCTCTTTCATTTGTAAGCCACGCCTTGAAGAACGTGTAGCAGAACGTGCCGTCCGGTTCGGTGGTTCTGTAGAGATCGGCAATACCCTTTTGCCAGGCTTCTTCGGTGATCAAGCCGGAGTTGATTGCCTGCTCTTTCGCTCCCTCCACCATGGCGATGAATGTGTTCTTCGTGAAGCCCTCGACGTACTCGGGCCTGCTTGAATCGACATAGACCATTCGAGGAGAGACGCTGACATTAAGGAATCCGGCGTCGGTCAGTAATGGGAAAAGGCGCCGGCCAATCCATGCGTAATCGTACCGGTCTACCTGCGCCGGCGAGGTTCCAGCCGCAACGCGTTTTCGCCCGTTTGCCGCAGCACCAAATCATACTTGCTGCAAAGTATCTGCAAACACTCTATCAGCGGCAGTTCTCGAATCATCAGTGTCGCTTGTTTCTGGCCGAGGCCGTCGCTCACTGAAAGCTCGATTCCAGCGACCCGGCTGATGAAGGAGGCAATCGCGGAGAGGCGCGCGTGTTTAAACTCCAAAGCACACGGCTGTTCCAGCCTTTCCTTCAAGTCGTCTGGATACTCTGAAATGTCAGGATAATAGAGAGCATCCCCGATATAAATGAAATGGGCTCCATAATGAACCTTGCTGTGCGCCGCCTTGGCGAGTATTTTGACACATTCTTTAAAGCTCTTATTGTTTGTTTTCGAAGTGACCCGTTTCTTCGTCAGTTTTGGCGACGCCTCAATTGTAACCTTCGTTATCCGGGACATAAACTTCGTTACGTCTTCCAGCTTCTCATTCGGAAGAACAAAACTCATGGGCTCTTGCAGCGTTTCAAGCAGTTCCTCTGACGGTCGGGCCCATTCCGGAATCGAGTCGTCAGCACCAAAAGCGAGAGAGGAGAGGAGAAGAACCAGCGGAATGACAACCAATCGTTTGCGTAGCATATTACCCTCCGTTTGATGATAACCACTTGACCAAAAGCCGAGAATCGCACCCGATAAACCGCCGAAGCACAATCTTGAAAGGAAGCATAACAAAAAGCAGCGAAGATTGTGTGAAGTGAGCAGGAGAGGAATCAGGGTCTGAGGAGCGCTCGCTCATTTACACGCCACACCCTTGAAGAACGTGTAGCAGAATGTGCCGTCCGGTTCGGTAGTCCGATAGAGATCCTTAATGCCCTTCTGCCAGGCTTCTTCGGTGATCAATCCGGAGCTTATTGCCTGCTCTTTAGCCCCTTCCACCATGGCGATGAACGTGTTTTTTGTGAATCCTTCGACATACTCGGGTCTGCTTGAATCGACATAGACCATTCGGGGAGAAACGCTGACGTTGAGGAATCCGGCGTCGGTCAATAGTGGGAAAATGCACCGGCCAATAAGGGAATCGCCTCCCACGTTTGCCTGCACGTCAATCAGGCACTGTATTGTCTGCCACGCCTCCCGGCTGTCCGGATGGAAGTATGTCGAGCCGTGGTCTCCTTCAATGACCGTGATTGTTCCGCCTTTTCTCAATTTGGTCTTGAGATGCAGCAGCGCCTCCAGGGGGTTTCGAAGATGCTCCAATACGAAGCAGACAAAAATATGATCGAAACTCTCATCGGGAAAAGAAAGGTTGAAAAGATTGGCCTGCTGGAACGTGACATTCTCAAGGCCCGCAGTCTCTACCCTGGCTTTTGCAGCAGAGAGAGATTCGTCCGAAATATCTATTGAAGTGAAATGGGCCTCGGGGCTGTTTCCGAGCAAGGTGACCGTCTGCGCTCCCACGCCGCAGCCGGCCTCCAGCACCGAGCAGCCCGCCGGATACTTCGTGTCGCTGTGCAACAACTCGGTCAGGGTTGTCGCCTGATCTACAAGTCTTTCCTTTTCTCTTCCCGAGTAGCCATGTACGTATGCATGTTCTTTCGATTTCATACAGAGATCCTTCAAAAACCGCGCCGGCAATCACGCCCGTTTGAGCTTCAGCAGCGTGATCGAGTGGGGTGGGAACTCGTAGGTGAAGTCATCAGCAGCCTCGTCGAACGTGCTCTCCACGATTTTGACGTTATCCGGTTCCGAGAACGAGTTCTGCGTCTCCACCGTTTTCCCGTTGATCTCGTATACAACGGCCTTCTTCTTCGGCTGAAAGCCGCCGAGGTCAATATTGACTTCCATCGCCTCCTCTTTGTGCCGGTTGATCACAGCGAGACTCAACCGGGTTCTCTCCTTATCCGTTGTCGCCGAGACATCGAGATAGGGGACCTTTTCAATGGGAACGTCATCGCCCGTGGATATGAATTGGCAGAATATCTTTGTGCTATAGGTGGGAGACTCAACGAACGCATTGAGCGCGATCTCCTCAGAATGGTCACGGTATAGCTTCAGCGGATGATAGATTGTCTGAAGAAACATGCCTTTCTCGTCCGTGACAATCGGGGCGATCACGTTCACCGTCTGTGCCAGGTTCGCAAGCGTGACGGTCGTGCAGTTACGGTGCATAACATTGAGAAATCCGCCCACAACGAGGGCGTCGGACAAATCGTAGCGTTCCTCCAACCCTTCGCCGAATGTCCGGTACCACACGTTCCATTCATCCATCGCGATCTCGGTCCTCGGCACTTTCTTTCCGGCAAGCGCGAGCGTGATGGTGGCGTTGAAGAGCTCGATCTGTTTCTCCGCCGTCAGCGGCGATGCGACGTTGCTGTAATAATCCGAGTTGCCGACGTAGATGTGGAGTGCGATATAATCGGCCAACCCGGCAAGTCTATCCAGAACCTCGATATTCCATGACGGGTCATTGTGATCCCCAAGCGCGCCGACCGCGATCAGCTTGACGGAAGGATCCACCCAACGCATCATCTTGGCCGCCTCGACGGCTATCTTTGCATAATCCTCGGCGTTTTTCTGACAAATCTGCCAGAATCCTCCCATCTCGTTTCCCAGGCCCCAATATTTGACGTTGTGGGGTTCCGGATATCCGTTGGCCCGCCGCATGTTGGCGTAGTACGAGTCGTCCGTTCCGTTGCAGTATTCGACCCATGCCGCCGCTTCCTCCGGCGTCCCCGTCCCAAGGTTCACGCACAGGAACGGTTCGGTATCGATGGTGCGGCAATATTCGATGAATTCGTCCGTGCCGAATCGGTTCGACTCGACGGTATGCCATGCAAGCTCCCTTTTTCGGGGACGTTTGTCCTTTGGGCCAACCCCGTCCTGCCAGTGATAGCCGGAGACGAAGTTGCCGCCAGGATATCGGAGGTTCGGCATTCGAAGGGATTTCATCGCATCGATAACGTCATTGCGAAAGCCGCGCTCATCGGCAAGTGGGGAGCCCTCTTCATACATTCCGCCATAAATGCAGCGGCCCAGATGCTCGACAAATCCGCCATAGATATTCAGATTGATGGTCCCGATATGTCGGTCGATATCGATTTTTATGCGTGCCATGTGGGATTCCTCTCGATGCGAACTCATTCCTGTATATTAATATTTTAGGGAAACAACTAATCGGCCATCGCAGCGGTTCTTCAGCCGCCGACAAAGCGCGCGCCTGCATCGATGACGATCGTCTCGCCCGTCATGAGAGAGGAAGCGTCGGACGCGAGATAAAGCGCGGCCCCGGTGATATCGTCCGTCTCCCCCAGGCGCGATATGGGAAGCGTCTTCAGGTGCTCCTTGTACATATCGCTCGTCCACACAGCCTTGCTCATGTCGGTCCTGATAAAACCGGGCGCTATCGCATTGACCCGGATATTATAGACGCCGAGTTCTGCGGCCAGTACCTGGGTCAACATGATGAGCGCGGCCTTTGTCACGCAGTATGCCCCTGTCATGGGCGCGGGCCTGAGCCCCGCAACGGATGCCATGTTGATGATGACGCCGCCGTGATCGCACATCCATTTGTTGAAGACCATCTGAGTGAGGAAGAACACGCCATCGACATTCACATCGAACGTCTTGTCCCATGCGCCTTTCTCTATATTGATGACGCCGCCGAAGTGTGGGTTTGTGGCGGCATTGTTCACAAGGATATCGATCTTCCCGAAATGTTCGAGCGCTTTGTCTACCATGATCTCGAGTTGATCGAGCTTGCCTGCGTGGGTCGATACCGGCAGCGCGCGCCTTCCGAGGGCCTCGATTTCCTTTGCGACCTCCTGGCATGCATCCAATTTCCTGCTTGCGACGACAATGTCGGCGCCCGCCTTCGCATAATCAAGCGCGATCGCTCGTCCTATTCCGCGACTTCCCCCGGTGACAATCGCCACTCTGTCTTTCAATGAGAATCTGTCTTCAGACATTCATACCTCCATGAGCATGTTTTCAATCGGATGGCTTAATAGCTGAAAAAAATCAATTGCCTGCTTAGTCGGTATCCGCACCGCGCCTCATCGCTTTGAGATACAGAATGGCCGTCACAAGCAGAAACGCGGCCAAAGCCGCCATTGCAAACAGGTGAATACCCGAGTCGAGATGTTTCAAGAAATAAAGGTCCATGTCCGCAAGGCTGTTTATTGTCCCCAACAATTTTGTCTGAACGACAACGGAACATGCCTGCGGCAGGTACTGAATCATAATCTCATTCGACAAGCCGCCATATTTCTCCAACACTTCCACGTAGCTGGCTGCCGGGAGCAGAACGGTCGGAAGCAGTTGTATAGCGAGTCCGCCTGCCAGCATGGCGATAACCGAAATCTTGCCCGACGTCCTGAGCCTCGAGAAATCTTCCAGCAAATATATGAATGGGATGAGGAAGAATCCGGTTACGGGCACAAGGTATCTGGGACCCCACACATAGCCGCCGTGCCACCCAAGGAATTTGGAATGAACAAGCAGGTACAGCAGCGGAATCGACAGAATAAAGACGGCGGTCCTTCCCTGCTCCCTGAGGAATCGCCGCCACATGATGAGCGCTCCGATCAGGGGAGGAGAATAGAGGAATGCACTGCGCAACGGGCTCAGCAGGAGTCCCTGAAGACCGGCAAGTAATGGATAAGAAAACAGGCCTGCATCTTTTGCGAAAAAGGGATTTTCCGGATATTCGAGGTAATAGTATGGAGATCGAAGGTACATCCCCGTCAATGCATGGTTGTACCAGAGGTTTTCCCCAATAGCGGCTGCGACACAAAGGCCAAGCCCCCAGAGCCTGACGTCTTTCAGTGTTTCAAGCCTTAAGGCCCCCTTTATGCCTTCCGACTGACATGCGAACAAGAGGAAAACAAATCCGATGACCGGCAGAGCGACATAGTTATTCGCCACGGCAAGAGCGAGAAACAATCCCGAGAGGAGACCGCGGACGGGCTTTTCCTTTGTGCTGGTAACGGCAAACAGCGCGCCCGCCATCAGCAATAGACCGGTGAGGGGTTCACTGAAGAAAGTTCTGGAATAGGGCAACACGATCGTGCAAAGCCCGAAAACAAGCGTCAACAGAAGGCTTGAACGGAGCCTGCCCTTGAGTTGGCGGCAAAGGTGAAAGAAGACGACACATCCGAGAGCGCTCACGATCGGGCAGAAAAGGGAAACGAAAAATTGTCCGACCTCGAGCCTTTTTACCGGATCAGCGCTTCCTGATACAAATTCGCCGAGAATATAAAGCGGGACGGCCGCGACGGATTGAAGAATAGGCCACGGGACGTAGAAGGATGTGCCGTCGGGTTTTGTGATGCTCAGGTCATGCTCGAGCACCAGGGTTTTGGTGAGACCGAAACGCCCCATCTCATCCATGGAATAGTAGTCGCCCCGACAGATGAGAACATAGAGCGACAGAAAGAATCCAAAAATGATGAAGTCGATTCCTCGAGGAATCCGGGTGCTTTTCATGGGAGCCTTTTTTCGACCTGATACCAGTTTCCGAAATTAAGGATCACGCTGTAGAAAATCCAAATCCCCCTCAATCCCCCTTTTCCAAAGGGGGAAGAGCAGATGTCCTTTTGTTGAATGGAGAAGGTCTGGCCCTGCCTTCTTCAAAGGAAGAAATACAGCCTCCTCCATATAGGGAAAAAAACCGAGTCCCCCCTTTCGTAAAGGGGGGGAAAGGGAGGATTTTACAGTCAAATGCTATATTCTCCGCCCTGCAAGCGTGCCTTCGTAGATGGCGTCGATCCCCTTTTGCGGATTATGGGCGTCGCCGATGACATGGATTTCGGGCGCCGCATCCTGCCATTTTTGCTCAAGCTGCGGATCTGTGTTATAGCCCGCGGCAATCACTATTGTATCCGCTTCGAGCATTTCGCGCTGGCTGCCGACCGAGATCAGCAGCCCGCTGTCGGTGACCTTGATGTATTCGGCCTCCGTGACGGTTCTCACACCGAGCGTCCTGAGTTCCTGCAGGACAACCCATCTCGTGCTTCTGCCGAGCGATTCGCCTATCTTTGTGCCCCGGCGGACGAGCGTAACGCTTCGCGGACCTTTGCGGGCCAGTTCGATTGCTCTCTCCGCGGACATAACCTGATTCTCTGCGAGGAACAATGCTGTTTCCGGCGAGACACAGCCTTTTCGCGCTGCAAAGATGCCCAACTCGCATGCGACACCGCCCGCGCCGATAACCACGACCTTGCGTCCGAGCGGCGCTTTGCCGGTCAGGGCATCCTCCGCCAGGATCACCATATCATTGTCGATTCCGGGAATGTCGGGGATGCGCAGGGTGGCCCCTATAGCCAGGACAATCGCGTCGGGCTTTTCTTTTTCCGCGAGTTCGGGAGTCATTTCGGTATTCATGTTGATATCGACACCTGCCCGCCTGGCGGCATCGACAAGGTACCGTACCGTGTTCTCGAACTCCTCGCGCCCGTGCGGGATCGCGCTGAGCACGAGCCGCCCCCCGAGTTGATCCGACTTTTCGTAGAGGGTCACGTTGTGACCCCTTTCGGCGAGCACCCGGGCCGCCTCCAATCCGCCCGGTCCGCCTCCGACAACAAGGACCTTTTTGGGCGTGGCAGCCATGGTGATCGCGAGTTCTTCCTCGCGTCCCCGGATCGGGTTGTTCATGCAGGTCGACGGCTGGCCGTTGAAGATCACGTCGAGACAACCCTCGTTGCAGCCGGTGCACGGGATGATTTCGTCGATTCTTCCCTCACGCACTTTCTTCGGGAAGTAAGGATCGGCGTTGAGGGCGCGTGCCATGGCGATGAAGTCGGCATCGCCTTCCGCCAGAATTTGTTCCGCCAGGAACGGATCAGTAATGCGGTTGCATGTCATAATCGGAACACTGACTGCGGGCCGCATCATTCTGGCAAGGAACTTGAAGGCCGCGCGTGGAACCGAGGTGGCAACGGTGGGCACTCGCGATTCGTGCCAGCCTACCTGGATGCTTATCGCGTCTGCGCCCGCCTTCTCAAACAGTCGCGCTATCTCGACGGAATCCTCGAGCGAGTTGCCTCCCTCCATCAACTCTGCGCCCGAATGCCGCATGATGACGGGGTAGTCCTGGCCGCACGCATTTTTTATGGCCTTAATGATCTCGCTGCCGAAACGGACCCGGTTTTCGAGAGGGCCGCCGTACTCGTCCTCGCGGATGTTCGAGAGCGGCGAGAGAAACTGGCTGACGAGGTATCCCGTGGAGCCAATGATCTCGACCGAGTCGAATCCCGCCTCGCGTGCCCTGACCGCGGCCGATGCGAAGCAGCCGATGATCTCCTTGATTTCGGGAATAGATAGTTCTCGCGGTGTTTCTCGCGTGAGCTTCGAGGGGATCGCCGATGCCGACACCGACTGTTCGCCCTCCATCATAAAGGAGAAAGCGTATCTTCCTCCGTGAAAAAGCTGGGCGGTTGTCTTTGAGCCGTGCGCATGCAATCGCTCGTTCAACTCAATCATTTTGGGGATGTATTTGTCGTCGTCGATGCTGAGGAATCCGATGCCGCCGCCGCCGAGTTTGTGAACCTTGAACCCGCCAAGAACGATCAGGCCGGCCTCTCCTTTGGCGTTCTCCTCGTAGTAGCGCATGTATTGGTTGGTGACAAAGCCGTCTCCGTCGGCATAACCCAGATGCATTGCCGCCATGACGATGCGATTGGGGACAGTCATTGTCCCAATCGTTCCTTCGCTTAACAGGCGCTTCATATGTTTATCCTTATCTTCAAGTGCTAAAGGGGTGACGGATCTTGCGCTTGTTGGGTCGATTCGTCCCCTGGAATGGACCAGGTTTACAGCCTGAGATATCGAATCCGGTGGGCCGCCCGGGTCAGGCGGTGGCGTATCCGCCGTTGACGCTGATTGCCTGTCCCGTGATCCACGACGTCTTATCGGAGGCAAGGAAAACGACCATATTTGCAATATCTTCGGGTTCGCCCAGGCGCCGCATGGGATAAGCCTTGACCACTCTTTTCTCAAATTCCTCGGAGAGCATCTGCCTGACGGCCTCGGTCTTGGTCATGCTGGGGCAGACAGCGTTTACATTGATGCCATAACGCCCGGTTTCCTTTGCGA
This sequence comes from uncultured bacterium, assembly GCA_964482745.1. Taxonomy (GTDB): domain Bacteria; phylum Abyssobacteria; class SURF-5; order SURF-5; family SURF-5; genus CAYZZY01. Next base: position 2,208 of record CAYZZY010000080.1, on the reverse strand, counting down.
TCGATTTTGTGAAGGCTATGATGGCCCCCTTGGCGCCCGCGTATACGGCCTGGCGTGGTTCGCCCACCTTGCCCGCATCGGAAGCCATGTTGATTATCTTGCCGTATTTGCGCTCGATCATTCCTTCAATGACGGCGGCAGTGCTGTTTACCGTTCCGTGGTAGCAGACGTCGACCACCTTTGTCCAGAACTCATCGGACTGGCCGCTGTTTTTCTCTTCTACAAACGTGAGAAACGCCGGCAGCTTTGCGGCATTGTTTACCAGTATCTGAATCGGGCCCAGTTCGGCCTCGACTTTTTCGACCATTGCTTTCGCGCTTTCGGGATCTGTCACGTCGGTTGCAATGGCGATGGATTTTACCCCGACTTTTTGCACTTCGCTTGCCGCGTTTTCGGCGCTCGACTCATCGATCTCGGCAATCGCAACGCTCGCGCCCTCCGCGGCGAGTCCTTTGGCGATGGCAAGTCCGATGCCTCGGCCTCCGCCAGTCACAACGGCCACCTTTCCGTTTAGTTCCAGATCCATTGTAAGCCTCCCTTCGGCATAAGATGCCCGGCTCGGTTTCCCGGCGGGCTTAGCCCTGAATCGATTCCTCGTAACGGGCGAGCGTAAACAGCAAATCGGCCAGGCGGTTACAGTAGCTCGGGATGTGCGGATTCGTCACCTCGCCGTCCTCATAAAGCTTTGCAATGCGGCGTTCGGCCCGCCTCATTATCGAGCGGGCCAGATCGAGCGCTCCTGCGGCGGGTGTACCCCCGGGCGGGACAAAGGCTCTGGGCATCCGGACGAGCTTTTCATATTCCTCGACCAGTTTTTCAAGTCTGTCCGCATGCGTTTCCGTAATTCGGGCCTTTAGTTTTTGGATTTCTTCGGGGAGCGTAGCCAGTTCGGCGCCAAGAAGGAAGAGTTCCTTCTGTATGCCGAGAATTATCTCTTTGATTTTCGCCTCGGATGTCAGTGCGCGGGCGAGACCCATCGCGGAGCTTGCCTCGTCAATGACCCCATAGGCTTCGGGTCGCGCCGAGTGTTTGGGCACGCGATGACCGAAGAGCAGGCTTGTGGTTCCTGTGTCACCTTTTTTATTGAACGATTCCATTTGGTCGCCTTCTACGCCGGTTTTCTTTCCCCGGAGTTATACTTATTGGTTCATTGAATGAAATGCCTTCTTGTCGGGAACGGGGCAAGCAGGATACAAATTACATCATATTGAAGCCGAAAAACTTGAAAAATCAACACACGCTTTCAATTATTCTATAAGATGTGTGTCATTTTTTTGTGACGGCTCGTGCGCCTGTCTTTGACTTTTGCAGCGTGTCTCCAATAAGCCCGCGCCATGCCGGTATTCCCCGATCCTCAAGAAGTTGTACCATTTCGCGCTAACCTGTGTCAAGGACATTTTCGCAGGATTGCGAACAATACATGTACGTTTTATGGCGTTCTTGTATTCCAGTCTGCAAGATCATGCATGCAGCCAGGAGGACCGGCACGAAGCCATGTTGTCATACCGGGCAGTTCTCGCGCCATATCGGCACTGCAAGGCGTCTTGAAAGTCCTTTTAGATTAAGGAGTTGTGTAATGCCACAGTGCCCGCCGATCCCGGATGGCTCCAAATACATATGCTCCCCTCTTGATAAGTTGTTTCCGTCGGCAGGATCTGGCATAAACCTTGCACTTTCCTCCAGAGGCAGAATTGTATTTTCTTGCTTTGGCACTTTCATGCGAATGTGGAGAGATGGACCCCCATGAATAAATTCAAGGAATATGTCATTCACAATTTCGAAAATTTGACGGTAATAGCCGTTCTGTTAAGCGTCATAGGTATCAGCTACCTGATTGATGAAAAGCTGATGATGCTGAACTTCTACTATCTTCCCGTGCTCATGGCCGGTTATTTCATCGGGAAAAGGGCGTCGGTGCTCGTTGCCGTATTCAGCATTCTGACAGTCACCTTCTTTGCCATCCTGAATATGGAAGCCTACAGCGGAGGGAGAGGAATCGGTTACATTGCCAGCGGATTGTCTGGCTGGAGCGGATTTCTCTTGCTTACCAGCTATATTGTCGGCGCTCTGTATGAGCAAAAACAAAAGAGAATTGAAGATCTACAGGAGGCGTACGTCGGCATATTGGAAATACTGGTTAAATTCCTGGAGTCAACCGATCGTTATACCAAGGGGCATTCCGAGCGCGTGGCCGAACACGCAATGGAT
>CAYZZY010000079.1:0-11536 GCA_964482745.1 uncultured bacterium | reverse complement strand
GCGGGCCCAGGAGCGCACCCGTCCCCAGCACCATTTCATGCCTTCCGCCCGCTGCCCCCTTGTTCAGGCTGCCCACGATGCTGAAATACAGGCTGTAGGAGTAGGTGACCCCGAAGCAGGCGCCGAGCCCGAACAGCACAAGTGCAAACGAGAGGGCGGACTCAAGCCTCGTCATCAAGATCAGCAACAGGATAATGATGGCCTGTGCAGAGAAGAGCGGCGATGTCCGGGAGTGCCACCATCCCGAAATTCCCAGCAGGAAGAAAGCAACGGTCAGGGCGATACTCAATACGAAGATAAGGATGCCGATAACACCGGGCTCCATTCCCAGCGAGACCGCGAACTTTGGAAACAGCGTCCTTATTTCGGCTATCGCAAACCAGCCCGTGAAATTTGCCAGCCAGGCGGCATAAAGCAGAGAACGATTTATCTTTATCGGCCCGTTCTTAACCGTATTGACCAAATTTCCGGTTTCGTCGGCTGCGGGAAGAATTGCAGGCTCCCTGTGCAGGAATGCGAGATATGCGACAAAAGCGGTTCCCGACGCCGCGAACAGGAAAGCGAGCGTGCTGCTTCCCGCATAAAGGAAGCCGCCGATGAGCGGGCCCAGCGCGCCGCCGACGCTCCAGCTTACATTGAATCCGCCAAGCCCGCGGCGTATCTGCTCGGCGTCTCCCTCCTCCGTGAGCCAGGCCTCGAGCACGGGCCAGAAGCATGCCATCCCGCCGCCGAAGACGCCATTGAGAAAGATCAGGTGGAGCGGCGTCCTGCTCATTGGCATAATCGCAAGCGACACGCATCCAATAAGTGCGCCCGTGATGATTACCCGCTTGCGTCCGATCTTGTCCGAGAGCGTGCCGGCGGAAACGGTTGTGAGCGCGTACATGGCCGCGCCCACCGAGCCGATGATTCCGAGTTCGAGGGTGGAGGAATCCAGTTGCGTCGCAAGGAGAGGTATGGAGAGCCCTCCCAGCGCAATGAAAAGGGACATAAAGAACGCCATCGAGTAATAAAGCCTTGTAGGGGATGTCACGCAAAACTCCTATTCAAGCAATGATCTGTATAAACCCATATACGCGTCCAGCGCGGCGCGCGGGGTGAATTTCTCAGTTGCGATTTTGCGACCTCTCTTGCCGAATTGCGATCGCAGGTCCGTGTTGTTTATTATTTCGAGTACTCTTGCCGCCATGGATTCCACGTCCCCGATAGGGAGCAGGTATCCCGATTTTCCTTCCTCGACCACCTCGGCAAGGCCACCCGTGTTGGCGGCAACGACAGGAACCTCGCACGCCATCGCTTCGAGTGCGGCGAGCCCGAAGCTTTCCATCTCGCTCGGCAGGACAAAGACATCCGCAGACGACAGCAGATCGATGACGTTCTCGGTCACTCCGACAAAATCAACATCGGCTAAAATTCCAAGTTCCTTTGCGAGATCGATGGTGCGTGGCCGGTCGGGTCCGTCGCCGACCATGACGAGCTTCGCCCGGGCCTTGTCGCGCACCCGCTTGAAAATCTCGATGACGTCGGTCGTCCTTTTTACGGGCCTGAAGTTGGAAATATGAACTATGACCGGCACGCTGCCGGAGCGTCCGCCGCCGCGCTTATATTCATCGATATCGATGAAGTTGTAGATCGTTTTAACATCCTTTTCGAGTCCGAATGAACGCGTAGCCTCTTCGGTTAGCCAATGTGAGACGGCCGTAACCGCGTCGCACGCCCCGAGACAGAAACGCACCAGCGGCTGGTATGAAGGGTCCGCGCCCACGAGCGTGATGTCGGTCCCGTGAAGTGTGCAGATGATACGCAGCGGCTGTGGGGCGATCATCTCCCGGGCCAGGTATGCGCTCAAGGCGTGCGGAATCGCGTAGTGAACATGGAGCAGGTCAAGCCTCTCGAGCTTCGCAACGGCGGCCATTTTGACCGCAAGCGCCATCGCATAAGGCGGATATTTGAGCGGAGGGTACTGGGCGACTTTCACCTGGTGGACCGTGATGCGGGGATGCTGCTTGCCTGCGAGGTCAAAAGGGACGTCCTGACAGATGAAATGGACCTCGTGCCCTTCCTCTGCGAGCAGCCTCCCGAGCGCCGAGGCGATCGCGCCGCTGCCGCCCACGGTGGCATAACACGTAATACCGATTCTCATGGACGGCACCAGAGATCGAACGGGTCTTCTATGCTCAATGCGCCGCGCATGAAGTACGGCTCGCCGTAGGTGACCCCGATCAACGCGCCATACATCCGATCCCTCAGCGCCAGCATGTCGAGGAAGCCAGGCTTGGAAATTCTGGTCTCGTCCTCGTCGACGGCGTCAGGCCTGTAGAACTGAGATGCATGTGCCCTGACGGCCTCCATCTTGCGCTCGAAGTAATCGTCGATGGGCACGATAAACGTCGGATCGAACCGTTCACGGGTCATGTAATGAATGATTCTCCGGGGCTGAAATCGTTCCTGGCCCGTGTCCAGCTTTTTCAGGCCGGAAAAATAAGCTGCCTCCTTTACCAGTTTCCCGCAATTTGCGTGGTCGGGATGCTCGCACTCCCAGTACGGAATGACGATCAGCGTCGGCCGATACTTGCGAAGCACCCGAATAACTTCGAGACGCGCCTCGGCGGTGTTTGCCACGCCGCCGTCGGGCATGTCCAGGCATTCTCTTATCTGTGCTCCGATTATCTTTGCCGCCGCCTGCGCCTCTTTGGTGCGAATCTCGGGCGTGCCGCGCGTGCCGAGTTCGCCTCTCGTGAGATCGATAATGCCGACCCTGAGCTTTTTGTCAACCAGGCGGCAGAGCAACCCTCCGGCGGTCATGTCCACGTCGTCGGGGTGTGCCCCGAATGCGAGTACGTCAAGAGTTGTATCGGTTTTGTTTTCAGACATGGATGGTTTGCCTCTCGAAGTCCATAATATCAATCGCTTTTTCCAGCATGGGAATCAACTGAATCCCATGCGTGAAAAGGTAAGGGAATATGTTCAATACCCTTTCCTGTTCTTTTCCCTCGGGAAAAAGATGCGCCTGGAGCCTGTCCACATGTTGTTCGATAACATCCAGCTCGTTCTCCTGTGCCAGCACAAGTTTGTGCCGGATCTTTTCCATCTCGTACCCGATTTTTTGTTTGAGCTTGTCAATCGGCTCGGCGAGGGTCGGCTCGGTCTTGGCCACCTCGCGTCGGAACTCGTCCAGGACCTCTTCCATCGCGCCGAGCTTCCTGTCGCATTCCCGCACGATTGGATGAGAATTCCCGCGCGAGACGATCAGCCGGATCAAATCCTTTCGGCTCTTGCGGACATCCTCCACATCGAGCCCGTATCGATCCAGAATCTTTGCAATCCTGGCTTCAACCAGCACCGCCCGGGACCTGGGATAAATGACCGGCATGACAAGGTCGAAAAATAAATAAGTATCGCGCATCTGCGCAAAATATGACACCTCTCCCGGGCCGGCAACGTACGCCACCGTAGGCAGGATGTGGTCCTGCACGAGCGGCCTCAGCGCAGCGCCGGGGCTGAACCGTTCGGGTTCTTTTGCGAGCATCTTGAGCATCTCGGCCTTGTCGTATTCCAATCCGGTGCGGCTGACCAGAAACCTGTCTCCCATGAATCTGACCTTGTTGCGTCGGCCCTGCGCATAGAAAAAGAAATTGACGTCGTCCTCCTTGCGCGTTATCTGCTGGTGGTATCCGAGGTCGCGCAATTGCCGTCCGGTTTCATTGATGAGGCGCGAGGATTGCAGCGGATTCTCGATTTCGCGCTCGATGATCGGACTCGCGAGCCTGCGCCACGGAGGAAGATGCGGGTCGATCATCACGAGCCCGTAACATTTGAAGAGCGCCTGCATCAGGCATGAGAACCAGTCGGCAAGAGAATAGCAGCGCCCGAGCGAATTCCGCAGCAGGTCGATGACAGAATGCTTGAACTCGGTCTCGTTCGTGTCGCCCTTCATCAATCCTATCAGGAATTCGAGCGATGGCTCGAGAGGAACGTCGAAAATCGATTTGCCGTCGATGCCGGCCTTCGGCTCATAAACGAGGCTGAGCACGCGGTCGTCGCGGCTGACGAATTCGACGTGACGCACTTCCTGGAAATCGTGATCTTCGGAGGCGTTCCAGAAGATGGGTACCGCGATGACACCGAATCGGTCGGTGATATGGTGCGCCAGCTTTATCGCCGTAAGCGCCTTATAAATGGTATAGAGGGGGCCGGTGAATATTCCCGCCTGCTGGCCGGTGACCACCGCCACCGTGCCGTCCTCGCCCAGACGGTCGATACTCTCGAGGGTCTTCTCGCCGCCTCCCGTTTTTCCATTGTAGAGCTTTATCTCCCTGAGCTGATCTTCGGCGAACCGTGCTTTCCGTGCCGCTCGAAGTTCCCTCAGGGCATTCTTCAGGTTGCGCGGGTTGTAGCGGAAAAACGGTGCCACATTCTGAAAATCACCGCAATAATCTGCAAAGAACTCGCGGGCCTGGGCCATCGCTATTTCCGCTTTCCTCGGCGCGGCCGGTTAAGTCCCGACGAATCATGTTCTCCCACGCGAACGAGCTGCATCATGTTGGTGGTCCCCGCGACGCCGAGAGGATAACCGGCGGTGATGATTATGTTTTCGCCTTTGCGGACCATGCGGCGCTTGAGAAGTTCGTGCTCTATATTGGTAATCATCGCATCGATCGTCTTTGCCTTTTTGACACGGATTGGCTGGACGCCCCAGTACAGGCTCATTCGAGGCAGCATTCCCGCGTTCTGAGTGGCCCCGATGATGGGAACGGAGGGCCGGTAGCTGGACACCTTCTGGGCGGTGAAACCGGATGAGGTGAAACATACTATGAACCGCGTGGGCAGATGTCGGGCGGCGGTTTCGGTTGCATCGCCTATCGCGTTTTCGAAGCTGCTGACAGTTCCCGAACGGCGGAACACTTTCTTGCGTTCTTCCATCAGGTTATCGGTCACATACGCATCGGCTTCCTCGGCTATTCGCGCCATCATTCTCACTGCCTTGACGGGATAGCTGCCCAGCGCGGTCTCCTGTGACAGCATGACCGCGCCTGTCCCGTCATAGATTGCGTTCACCACGTCCGAGGCCTCCGCCCGCGTCGGTCTGGGGTGCTGCACCATCGATTCCAGCATCTGTGTGGCCGTTATGACGGGCTTGCCCGCGAGGATGCACAGCGCTATGACGTCCTTCTGGATCTGCGGCACCTTCTCCGCAGACATCTCGACGCCGAGGTCGCCCCGCGCCACCATGATGCCGTCGGCCTCCGCGATGATGTCTTCAATGTTCTCCAGCGCCTCGGGCTTTTCTATCTTGGCGATGACGGGAATATCTGCGTTCAGCGTCATCAGCAGTCCTTTCAGGCGAACAATGCTTTTCGGATGGCGCACAAAACTCATCGCCAGATAATCTGCGCCGAGCTTGGCGGCGAAGCGGACATCGTCCCTGTCCTTTCGCGTGAGAGAGGATTCCGACACCTTTACTCCTGGAAGGTTGATCCCTTTGTGCGCGCGAAGTTCTCCTCCCTGCATGATACGGCAATGGACCTCGCGGCCCTCGACCTTGACAACCTTCAATTCGATGGAGCCGTCGTCGAGCAGAATTCGATCATTCTTCTTGACATCCTCGTGGAGCCGCCTGTAGGTCGTCGGAATAATGCCATCCGCGCCCTTGATCTTTCGGGTGGTTATCGTTAAAGGGTTGCCTTTTTTCAGATCCAACGTTTCCACGGCCAGCTCACCAATACGCATTTTCGGGCCCTGCAGGTCAACAAGGATTCCGAGGGGCTTGCCCGTTTTCGCGCTGAGTTTTCGAATCCGCCTGAAATTGCGTTCGTGCTCCGCGTGCGTCCCGTGCGAGAAATTGAGACGGGCCATGTCCATGCCTGCCTCGATCATTCGTCGAAGCACGTCCTCATCGCTCGAACTGGGACCGATGGTTGCCACTATCTTTGTCCGGCGCATAAAAATCCCCTCTTGATCCACGGCGTAACCCAAAGAAATGATACGTGTTGGGTAATTATAGTCAAAGAAAGTTGTATTTGCAATTTTTGAAGCAAGCCGAATTTGGATAAGCGAACGCAGCCAGACCGACATAAAAAGACATCCGTGGATTAAATGGTTTCTCACCTTAGACGTCTGGCAAGTCCATGAATGGCCCAGTTTCCACTCTAAAAAAAGACGTGCTTTCAACAAGGAAGATATTACCACCTAATGTGAGGTATCCTGATAGTTGAGATCTTGAATAGAGCTTAGGATGGTTTTCTAATAACGTGAAGCTCCACTCGTCGGTTCCGCAGACGGCCCTGGGCGGTGTTGTTTGCTGCAATGGGCTTGGATTCACCATATCCGATGACTTGAATTCGTTCCGGATCCAAGCCTGTGGTGACAAGAAAATCAGCCACGGTATATGCTCGTCTTTCGGAAAGCCATTGGTTGTAACTCTCCCGACCGGTATTGTCTGTGTGGCCTTCGACAATAACTGTAAACTCGGTATACTTCCCCAGGATTTTTGCGGCTTGGCTGAGGTTGCGGTGGGCACCGGGTCTTAGACCATGCTGATCCACATCAAAGAGGGATTCTTCATGAAATCTGACGATAAGCTGGTTATGGGTCGGACGCAACACCTCGGCAAATTTGGCAAACTCGGCATGTTGCTTGTCAAGCGAATCTTGAGTCAGAATGCGGACGGGCGCTTCCATATTCCACTCACGAATATTCGCACACGTTGAGAAGAACAACACCGCAAGCGCAACACAGAGGATTAAGCAGATTTTTTTCATACACCCCTCTCGGCTACATCCTGAGGTTGTGGATGCCTCCAAATTGCCTCAAACTTCGACATTTGTATCCAGTGCATTCCTGACCGTTGAGAGCAGTTCAGCCAAGTGATAAGGTTTTTGAATAAATCCCATGATACCGTTAGTTAACATTTCTTTGGCCTCTCCATCCTGGCTGTATCCGGTCGACATGAGTACTTTGATTTGCGGGTCAAGCTCTTTCAGTTTTGAAAAAGCTTCCTTTCCTCCCATCTTCGGCATAATCATATCCATGATAACCAGCCTGATGCGACTCTCGTTCGCGCCATAGATTTCTATGGCTTCATTGCCGTTTTGGGCCAATAAAACGTGATACCCGTAAGTTTCAAGTGTGTCCTTGGCAAGGGATCGTATGACTTCCTCATCATCCACAACAAGGATTACTTCGGTTCCACTTTTTCGCCTTGCGACTTTAGGAGTTTCCGTTTCTTCAGGTTTTCCGCTTGCCGGGAGTAAGACTTTTAAGGTTGAGCCTCCACCTGGCTCGCTGTACACGTGCACATGCCCGCCATGGTTATTGACGACACCGTAAATCACCGAAAGCCCGAGTCCCGTCCCTTTCCCCTTTTCCTTTGTCGTGAAAAAAGGTTCAAAAATTCTCTCTATAGTTTCCTTGTTCATTCCCATTCCGGTGTCCGTAACTGACAGGTTCACATACGACCCCGGATTCACTCCACCCTGCCCTTCTGCAATAGTCTCCGAACTTGTCTCGATAATCAGTTTTCCTCCGTCGGGCATAGCGTCGCGCGCATTGACGCAAAGGTTCATTAATACCTGCTGCATTTGCCCGGCATCGGCCTCAACGGTAGGAAGAGATTCGCAAAGGTGAACTCCGACTTCGATTGATTTATCAAAGGTTCTGCCTATGATTTCCAATGTCTCATTGACGATGCTGTTAAGATTAAGAACCTTTGTCTCACACCTTCCACCGCGAGCAAATGCCAGCAACTGCGCGGTCAGATCAGAAGCTCGATTGGCGCTTTTCTCGATTGTCTCGGCATAGCCGTGGGCCGTGTGTTTTTTGCGCGTTTTTGTTTTTATCAGGGAGGCATAGCCCAAAATCCCTCCAAGGAGATTGTTGAAATCATGGGCTATTCCACCGGCCAATGTGCCGATGCTCTCCATTTTCTGTGCCTGGAAAAGCTGGTTTTGGAGGTGCATTTTCTCTGTTATGTCACGGGTGACTCCCAGAAGTCCGGTCGGTTCGTCATTGGTACCGAATAAGAAACTGAACTTGGTCTCTGCCCAGAGTGTAGAACCGTCCTTGCTTAACAGTTCCAGATCAAGAGCCTGTGATCGCAGGGTATCTTCCCGCTTCTGGGCATCCATTCTCAGATTGCCTGCAAGAACATCTCTTGCCGTTTGTCGGGAGGCAGGGGACACTATTTCTTCTATGTTCTGGCCGACCAATTCTTGAATGTCGTATCCCAGCATGCGAGTAACCGACGGACTGACATAAGTGATGCGCAAATCCAGGTCGGCAATCCAGATGACATCGGTAACATTTTCGGCAAGCAAACGATAGCTTGTCTCGCTTTCCTGTCTCGCCTTCTCTGCCTGTATGCGCTGCTCAATTTCCCGCTTCAATTTCTTGTTTGATATCCTCAGTTCCTCGGCCCCTTGGGAAAGCGCCTCAAGCTTGGCTTTCCTCTCCTGGTTTCTATAGTAAATGATGCCCCAGATGAAGAAGATCAACATCATGAAGCCTGCGCCCAGGATCGTGTTTTCTGTATTCTCTTGAATCGGTTCCGCGATTTCAGCAGAGTCCATGGAAAGAGCTATTGACCAGACTTGATCATGAAGCTTTACCGGCATAAATATCGCTATGTTCTTGACGGTTTTGTTTTCCTCCTGAGTCGATACGGCGGAGTACACTCCAAAACCCTCCTCGCCACTCGCCATCCTTTGAACAAGATCCGCAAGCTCAGACCAATCAAAGTCCGGAGCAATATTTCTATGAACCATCATGATATTCCTGCCGACAAGATCAGGGTTTGAGTGTGCTACTATCAAGCCATCTTTATCTATGATCCACGCCGAGTCCATTATTCCTGGCCGAAATCGAAAAACAAATTTGTTCAAAGTGTCAAGGGAGGCCATAACGCAGATTATCCCCATGAAATCTGTTTTTTCGAAAACGGGATGACAGATTGAGAAGCCCTGGACTCCGGGATGGATCTCGAAAATCTCACTGATATAAGGTTTGTGATATTTCATGACAAACCTTATACCCGGTTTTGTGGAAAGATCCCTCCCAATGCTGTTTCTTTCGTACGGAACTCTATCCAGGACCCTTCCTCCATTATCTATCCTGTAGATGGAATCAACCCTGCCACCGACATGATCAAAGAGGGCATTACCCGCCACATAATCGTTATAGGCTAACGGTTTGTCTTTCCTGAATTCACCACTGAAAGGTTTCCTGGCGAGCAGTGTGAGATAGTCCTGCATCTCCTCGACAAATTCCTCCACGGATTCAGATTTCTCTCTGGCGAGACTCATCATGTATTGATTTGTCTTGGCGATCCTCTCCTCTTTGAACTTCCTGATATTGTTCTGGGTCCACAGACCTATTCCAATCATAATGGTGATACCGATAGCAATCAGTATGGAGTTCCTGATGGCCGGCATTTTTGCCGCCAATGCGGTTATGTGCTCTCTCTTGATCATTTTATTGTAGGAGTGGCCAGGCTATGCGTAGGATTCCCCCCGTGCACAGTGCCGATCTGAATCTTCCATCAGAAGGTGCGATCCTTCCCTCTTTTGTCCCTTCGCGACACATTGAGCCAATGCCATATCTCAGAAAGCCGACCAGGCCGAAAGCGAAAAAAAGACGAAAGTTCGGTCGGATCACAAACATCGTCCGCATTATCTCAGAATATGGACTATTTCTTTATATGTAGTAGCATTTTTTGTGCCGAAGATACTCGATGGAATGAAGCAACGGATATTGTGATTTATCTGCATATATTCCAATTACTTAGGAATGGTTTGGTATGTCTTCCAAAAGCAAACGAATGCCCTCTCTTCTTGTACAAAATTGGACATCCCACCCGGCTGGCCGCAATGCACGAAAACCACGGATGATAAGAATCCTTGCAAGGGCTCCGCATGCAGCGCCCAAAGACCATGAATCATAAACCAGAGGGCTCTTCAGATTGTACTCTCTGTGAAGAACCTGCTTCTTTTTGATATACTCTAATTGCCCGATTCCGGGTGTTTCTCTGGCGGTCGACATCGAAATGACAATGCGGGTCTTCTGGAAAGGAAATCCTACATGGCCGAGGAAAGTACCTTCGAGCAAACGGTCGCGGGCCATATGGAGGCCAAGGCCCTTGACGAAAACGTCCGGGACAAAACCTTCATTATTTTCCAGGACGAGGAGATTTCGTTCGGCGACTTCTACAGGACCTCATCATCCTATGCTCACCTCTTTCAGTCGCTGTACAATGCCTCGCCTGCAAAGGACGAAGAAATCAGGGCCGCCGTCTTTATGGACAACCATCCCGTGTTCCTCTATTCCCTCGGTGGATGCGCCCTGACGGGAGGGACCCTTTTTGGCGTCAACACGGGCCTCAGGGGCGACGTTCTTGCCGATGTCCTGAACAAAGCGAGATGCCAGTTCCTGATAACCGATGACAGGCACTACGACAGGGTAAAAGACATCAGGGAAAAGCTGGAATATATAAAACCTGATACAACGTTTCTGCTCCGGACAGACGTGCACGATCTTGAAATGCCGGGCGACTTGCGCGGCATCCATGATATCGTCTCCGACCTGCAAAAAGAGATGGGAGCCGCGGCGTTTCGGAGGCCGCACGTCGATGTGGATCTCATGACGAATCTTCTCATCATCTACAGCTCCGGCATCACGGGCCTGCCCAAGGGCATCAGGGTGTCCCACAACAAGATGATGCGCGCGGGTATGGGAGTAGGGGCCTTCCTGGTCGGAATGGAAATGCAACAGGAACAACAGGACAGGGGCTATGCGTGCATGCCGCTGTTTCATTCGAACTCCATGTTCCTTGCTGTCATGCCTGCGTTTGTCTTCAACGCTTCATTCGTCCTGAAAGATCGCTTCAGCGCGAGCGGCTTCGCGCCCGATATCCTGAAACATGGCGTTACCTGGTGGAACTACGTCGGGCAGCCGGTGCACTATGTCACCCTGGCGCTCGAGCGCGCGTACGGAAGCGAAAAGGAAATTGTGAGGAATGTCGCGGACGACCCGAACAACAGGCTGCGGGTGGCCTTCGGCAACGGCGCCTCATCGGTTGACCAGGAAAAGTTCATCAAGTACTTCAACCTGGAAAACATGATGGAATCCTACGGGTCCACGGAGATGGCCATCTCCGTCATGGGCCACAAAGACAATCCGAGAGGAAGCGTGGGCCTGATCATCGATCCGGACGTGAAAATCTACAGCGAGTCCGGAGAAGAATGTCCTCCCGCGGCATACAATGAGAACGGCAAATTCCTCAACTATACCGAAGCGGTCGGCGAGATTGTGAGGGAGGGAGGTCCGCTTCCGGAATTCGAGGGATACCATGAGCTTCCTGAAGAGGACTCCAGGAAAATCAGGGAAGGCAATTATCATTCGGGTGACCTGGGGCACACAAGGGTAATTGATGGAAACCGGTACCTGTACTTCGACGGAAGGACCGATGACTGGATAAGGAGAGACGGCGAGAATTTCTCGGCGGAAAACGTCGCGCAGGCGGTAGGCGGATTTCCCGCGTTCG
>CAYZZY010000078.1:0-11671 GCA_964482745.1 uncultured bacterium | reverse complement strand
ACTCAATGCCAGCCAGACTGTTCCCGATGTCTTATAGATATGCCGAAAAAGGAAAGTACCCATAATCGCCGCCATAAACGCCGATAATGCACGACCCGACTCCCAGCCGAAGCCGAATATTTTCATCCAGGCGCCGTACAGGTATGGCAGCAGAGGCATCTGTTGATAGAAAACATCCCGGTAAAGAACTGTCCCTTTTGTAAAGACCAACTTCGAGATGTACAGATAGAACCCCTCGTCGCTGTCGACAAGACGATTGAAAGCGAGGTAGGAGAATGCAGCAAACTGCACAGCGAATAAGATTGCAGGAAATAGATAATACTCCACCCATCGCGCCGTATGTTCCGCAGGGAACGAGCCTGAGGCCTGAGCCGGAGCAAGCTCGTTTCCTTGACGGGCCAGGAAAACGGCCTGCAAAGAGAATATCGGTTGTTTTGCGGGGAAGGGGATCATCGGCTCTGATATTCGAGTCAAGAATGATCTATCCTTTAAGTATCGGCTTCAAATAGTTGCCCGTATAGGACGTTCTGCAGGCTGCCACTTCCTCGGGGGTTCCCGTTGCGACAATGTGCCCGCCCATGTCACCGCCCTCGGGGCCAAGATCGATTATATGATCGGCGGTCTTTATAACGTCCAGATTGTGCTCGATAACCAGGACCGTGTTTCCCGCATCCACCAGGCGGTCCAGTATGGCCAGAAGCCTCTTGATATCGTCGAAATGCAGTCCCGTCGTGGGTTCATCAAGGATATAGAGCGTCCTGCCCGTGTCACGTCGCGACAACTCAGATGAAAGTTTTACGCGCTGCGCCTCACCGCCGGAAAGAGTGGTGGAAGACTGTCCGAGTTTCATGTAGCCCAGCCCGACGTCGAAGACGGTCTCCAGCTTCCTCTTGATAGCGGGGATCCCTTCGAAGAAACCACATGCGGTCTCGATGGTCATGTCGAGCACGTCGGCGATGCTTTTTCCTTTATATTTCACCGCGAGAGTCTCTCGATTGTATCGCAGTCCTCCGCATGCCTCGCAGGTCACATGCACATCGGGCAGGAAGTGCATTTCTATCTTTATCACACCGTCGCCCCTGCAGGCTTCGCAGCGGCCGCCTTTGACGTTAAAACTGAAGCGACCCGGCTTGTACCCTCTCACCCTGGAGTCGGGCACCTTCGAGAAAAGATCGCGGATGTGCGTGAACACTCCCGTATACGTAGCCGGATTCGAGCGCGGTGTCCTGCCGATCGGCGATTGATCGATGTCAACAACCTTATCGATATGTTCACTCCCTATGATATCTGAATGGAGCCCGGGCCGGAGTTTTGATCGATAAAGTTTCTTTGCCAGTGCGGGATAAAGCGTTTCGTCCACGAGCGAAGATTTGCCCGACCCCGATACTCCGGTGACGCATATAAAACGGCCGAGCGGAAATTTCACATCGATATTTTTCAGATTGTTATGTTTCGCGCCGAGGAGCTTGAGGCTCAATCCATTGGGATTGCGCCTGGCATCAGGGATTTCTATCCGGAGCCGGCCCTTCAGGTATTGCCCCGTCAGAGATTTCTTGTGGGCGGTTATATCGCGCGGGCTGCCGGTCACGACCACCTCGCCGCCGTGCACGCCTGCGCCCGGCCCGAGATCGATCACATAGTCGGCCGCACGAATCGTCGCCTCATCGTGTTCCACCACGATTACCGTGTTCCCGAGGTCACGCAGCCTGGTCAGAGTCTGCAGAAGTCTTTGATTGTCCCGCTGGTGCAATCCGATGCTGGGCTCATCGAGTATGTAGAGCACTCCTACGAGGCCCGAACCGACCTGGGTGGCCAGTCTTATTCTCTGGGCCTCCCCTCCGGCGAGTGTGCCGGCCGATCGATCCAGCGTGAGATAATCAAGTCCTACGTTGAGCATGAAATCAAGTCGCTCCCGCATTTCCTTGAGTATTCTGCCGGCGATTATGGTATCGGTCCGCGACAGCTTCATCCGGTCGAGAAATCCACGCGCGGCCTTTATCGAAAGAGACGTGAACTCGGCGATGTTCTTTCCGCCCACCTTTACTGCCAGACTCTCGGGCTTCAACCGCGCGCCCCCGCATGAACTGCACGAGCGAGGTCTCATGTAGGACTCTATCATCTCCCTGACCGCATTCGAATCGGTCTCCGCGTATCTTCGTTGAAGGTTCGGTATGACGCCTTCGAACGATTTCTGGATCATGTATTTGTTGCGTCCGTGCGCGAGCGTGAATTCGATCTCTTCATCGTTCGAGCCATAAAGAAGAATTTGTTGGTGCTCGGTGGCAAGTTCCCCGAACGGGACGTCGGTTCCAAAATTGTAGAATTGGCTAACCTGTTCGATCATCTGGCCGAAGTAGCGGGAGTTTTTTTGAATCGACTGCCATGGATCGATCGCGCCTTTGCGCAGGCTTTTCGACTTGTCCGGTATCACCATATCCGGATCGATTTCCAGATTGTTGCCCAGGCCGCCGCACGTTGTACATGCGCCGTGAGGACTGTTGAACGAAAACATGCGAGGTTCCATCTCGGCGAAACTTATACCGCATTTGATACAGGCCAGGCGCTCGCTGAATATTCGCTCGCCCTGTCGTTTTTTCCTTTTGCCCGGCTGTTCGTCGAGAACTTTGATTATTCCTTTGCCGAGGTGAAGGGTTGTCTCGATAGAGTCGTTGAGTCTCAGGCGCATTCCCTGTTTGACAACAAGCCGGTCAACGACAACGTCAATGTCGTGTACCTTGTGTTTTGCGAGCCGGATGTTCTCATTCACGTCGCGTATAGCGCCGTCGACACGAATGCGAACGTATCCTTCCTTTCGGATGTTCTCGAAGATGTGCCTGTATTCACCCTTTCGCCCCCTGATCAGCGGGGCCAGCAGCATGAGTCGCGTGCCTTCGGGCATCGAAAGGATCTGGTCGGTGATTTCCTGGGCGGTCTGTGAGGAAATGACATCGCCGCACTTACTGCAGTGCGGGATCCCGATACGGGCGAAGAGCACCCGCAGGTAGTCGTATATCTCGGTAACGGTGCCTACGGTTGACCGCGGGTTCCTTCCTGCGCTTTTCTGTTCAATCGAGATGGCGGGCGACAAACCTTCGATATGTTCGACATCAGGTTTCTGCATCTGTTCGAGGAACTGGCGCGCATAGGCCGAGAGGCTCTCGACATATCGGCGTTGGCCTTCGGCATAGATGGTGTCGAACGCGAGACTCGACTTGCCCGAACCGCTGAGCCCCGTGATCACGACCAGCTTATCGCGTGGGATACGGAGATCGATATTTTTCAGGTTGTGCTCTTTGGCGCCTCTTATGAGAATGAAACGATCATTCATATGCTCTAAATCTCCCAGCCGAATCTTCCAATGAGTGGCACAAAGACGCAACTTGTGACATCATGCGTCTCAAATCGGCCTGCTTGCCTGGTCACTCGCTTGCATATTTGCAGCATTTTCTGTCCCACCGGCATGATGAGCCTCCCTCCATCAGCCAGTTGATCGAGCAAGGCGCCTGGAATCTCCGGAGCGCCGGCCGTCACAATGATTGCGTCAAAGGGCGCCTTCTCGGCAAGTCCTCCGCTTCCGTCATTGCAGATGACAGTGATGTTGCGGTATCCGACCTTTTCCAGGGTCGCGTGTGCGAGGCAAGCGAGACGCTGATGTCTTTCGATCGTATAAACCATTGAGGCGAGCCGTGAAAGGACAGCCGCCTGGTATCCACTTCCCGAGCCGACCTCAAGGACCACATCGGAGGGCTTGAGCATCAGCTCTTGCGTCATAATCGCAACCATGTAAGGTTGTGATATCGTCTGGTTTTCCCCAATTGCAAGCGGGTGGTCCTCATATGCCTGACATCTCAATTCTTCGGGAACAAATTCATGACGCGGGACAAGCAGCATCGCCGCGAGCACCCTCTCGTCGGTGATCCCGCGTCCTCGCAGTTGTTTTTCAACCATTCGCCCGCGGACCTTGTCGAAATCGGACGCACCTGATGATTTGTCGAATAATCCCATGATGGATGAGCCGACGACCGTGGAAGGTATTCGCCTATGGTCGGATGTTCGAACGATACTATGAATCTATCAGTGAGTCTATCTGTTCGGCGACGGCTTCGGTGATTTCTTTTTTTACCTTCTCCGGAATCTTGTAATGATATTGTTTCTCGAGAAGTTCAAGCGTCTTCATCACGACGTTATACGAAAAGCTTTCCAGCCTCACCTTCTTTAGCCTCCATGTGTTTTCCCGCTTGCCGCTAATCCAGTGTTCCGCACAGAAGTATAGCATGCCTGAAAAAACTTCGTCAATTTGGTTGAAAATGTCCGGATTTCGTCGGCTTGCAGCAGAAGAGTTTTCGTGGAAACGGTGAATAATCGGCGGGGAACCGCTTATTTCTTTGGAGACTCTTTTTCGATGATGTCTCGGATGGTCTTCATCATCGGTCTGACTTTGAAAGGCTTTTCGATACACAACAATGCGCCCATGCTGAGAGCTTCACGAACTCTGCTGTCCATTCCAAAGCCTGTTGTCAAAACCACCGGAACATTTGTCTCGAACTGGCGAATCGCCTTGAAAGTGTCCAGCCCGCTGAGATCAGGCATGCGCATGTCGAGGATCACAAGGTCGAACGAATTGGTTTTAAGCTGCTGGAGCGCGGCTACGCCGCTGGCCACTGCCGTCGGTTCGAAATCCAGCATCTTTATGATATCGCAAAATAGCTGTCGGACATCTTCGGCGTCATCGACTATGAGTACCGTCCTGGTAGCTGGCATCCGCATCTCCCTCAAAATCTAAAGCATTTCAATATCCTGTTTTTCATTTTCATTGAGTAAATTGTGAGCGAACCGGCGAAACTGGGTGCTCATCTGGTGGATGGTTTCGGACGCTTTGACAATGGAACTGACCTGTCGTTTGATGGTTTCGTCGGCGCTTCCCTCCATCTTCATTTCCAGGAGTTGAGCGAACCCGGACGTTACCGATAGCGGATTGTTTAATTCCCCATAAAGCCTGAGCGCTCGTTCGGCGACCTGGGCAAGTTTGCGTGCCTTTTCAAGTTCCTTCTCGAGCTTTAATTTGTCCCAGGCGCGTTCAACCGATATCTTGATGATTTCAAAATCAAATGGCTTCAGGATGTAATCGTATGCGCCGCTTCTTATTGCCCTGACAGCCGATTCGACGGACGCGTAACCGGTGATAACGATCACAAGAGTATTTGTGCAATTTTCCTTGATGTATTTCATTACGGCAAAGCCGTCCAGTTCCGGCATCATCAGATCGGTGATCACGAGATCGTATTTGTTGGATTCCAGCTTTCCGATTCCGAGCCGGCCGTTCTCAGCGGTGTCCACTTCGTATCCGATATTTGACAGCAATACTTTTATGCTGTCGCACATGCGCTTTTCGTCATCAATCACCAGTATTTTGCTTTTGACCGCCAATGATGCTCCTCCTCTCGCCTTCTGCTACGGGGACTGGATAACCTGAAAGACCTTGTCGCTTACAACCGGAAGTTGAATAGTAAAGGTGGTCCCTTTGCCGGGTTCGCTTTGGACCTCTATCTCGCCGTTATAATTCTTTATAATTCCATACGAGACGGAAAGCCCCAGCCCTGTTCCCTTCACGCCTTTCGTCGTGAAAAACGGTTCGAAGATGTTCTTAACGTCTTCTCCCGGTATGCCACATCCATCGTCGGCTATCTCTATTTCTACGCGTCCCTTCCTGTAGCGTGTCCCTATGGTGAGCTTGCCGCCTTCCGGCATGGCGTCTTCTGCGTTTTTTATCAGATTGAGGAATACCTGCCTCATCTGGTCGGTGGAGACGTTTACTTCCGGGAGGTTCTCGGTAAATTCGGACACGATCTCAATTTTTCTGCGAAACAATTGGCCCTGGAGAAGCGCCAGCAATTCTTCGAGTACCTGGTTGATCTGTACTTGCTGAATGTCTTCGGTGCCCGGTTTCGCGAATTTGAGCAACCGCCGCACTATGCCCGCTATGCGGTTGATCTCCTGGTCGACAATCTTCAGATTCTCCCGATTATTATCTTCTTCAGGCATGAGCATCCTTGCGATGCCGACATAGTTCTTGATGATGCCCAGGGGATTGTTTATTTCGTGGGCTATCTGGGCTGCAAGCTCACCTGTTGCCGCCATCCGCTCCGATTGTGTGAGTTGCGCCTGCAGCCGTCTGAGCTGGTTTACACGCTGCTCCAATTCTTTGCCCCGGCGCTGCAACTGCTCTTGTGTGCGTTGCATCCTGTCGGCCATGCGGTTGAACTCCGACGCCAGCATCTCTATCTCGTCGCCGCTCCGGACGTCCAGGCGGTATTCGATATTGCCATCCCCAATTTTCTCCACTCCATCCTGGAGCATATGTATGGGCCTGAGGATCTGCCTTGCGAATGCCAGACCTCCCAATGCGACGAGGATGAGCATGCCGCCGCCGAAGCCCAGCGCTTTAAAGAACAGTGTATTCACGGGCTTAAATGCCTGATCCTGAGGGATGCCTGCCACGACATACCAGTTGTTGCCGTGGTAAACGATAGGGGTTGACATTAAGGAATGTTTAACAGGGCTGAATCCGGAAATGACCGCCATATGCGGATGGTCGAACTCCAGCATTGACCACCCCGGTTTCTTAGCGACAATTTTCTCTCCTTGCTCGCGGAATGAAATCAACCGGGATGAAGCATTGGTCCATGAACTGAGAATATGCAGACGAGGCTGAGCACTATCAGACAGGTGAAATGCTATTATGTCTTTTTCCTTCCTAAGCGCAGGAGAGAGGATGCGGTCGAGCCCGTACTCGGCGTGCACCGCGCCCATAAGGTTTTTTGTTTCCTCCGAGCGAATGGGAACGCTAAGCAGAATAATCGCTGATGTCGGACCTTCTTCAAAAAACGGCTGTGAGGCCGCCCGTTTGCCCTGGCCGGTTACCGTCTTCCAATTCCACCAGTTCTGTTCTTCAGGATAGGGCGAGCCTGATTTGCCGAATTCCGCCAGGGGCTTTTTATCATCAAGGGTGACCACTCTTAGGGAGCGAAATCCAGGATCACTCGAAGCGGCAGCTTCAAGTTTTTGATTGACAAGGAGGAGAAGCTCTTTGGGAGAGAGAGAGTCGTATCCTGCGGTTGACTCGACGTCTGCGCTTTTAAATTTGATCGGAACCCCGGTTTGTGTGAATGCTCTTTGTACTGCATTGCAATCTGCAAGCAGTTTCATTGATTGAGTCGCTGTAACGATTGAATCGTCTATATGGCTCGACATGCTCTCGGCCACTCGCTGCATGGTTCCGCCGACGTTCTCTCGCCTGAAATCATGTGCATAGTAATAGCCGAAAAGCGCACTGCATATGGTAGTCACCGCCGCCCCTATGACGAGGGCTGCGAGAATCTTCCTGCTCAGGCTTCCACCGAGGGGGAAGGAAGTGGTGTTTTGAGTCTGCCCGGTCACTTCGAAGTACCTTCCGTCGACTTAGGCGACTGCATCGGGATTGTTACTCTGAATATGTTTCCGTGTTTCCTGCGGGATTTTACGACAATGTCGCCCTCATACTTGCGGACTATGTTGTAGACCATGTAGAGTCCAAGTCCTTTTGGGACCAGTCCCTTGGCGACCGCGCTGGGGAGAAACAGTTCGCCCGCATCTTCTTTGGAGTGCCTGATACCGGTGTTGGAGAAGTCGATGTAGATCGAAGAGTTTGTTTTTTTTGTGGCTAAGGTAAGGGTTCCCCCTTCAGGCATGTCCAGGATCGCAAGCCTGATGAGGTTGGATAAAACCATTATTATCTGATTCGGTATCACGGATATCGAGGGAAGTGATCGCTCCAGATTCAGTTCTGTCTTGATGCCTGCCTCATGCAACTTTTCCCGCATCAAATCGATAGAATTTTCGATCAGGAGATTCAGAGGCGTTTCTCTTTGTTCTTCCGAATACGCCTCTGAGAAGTGCAGAAGCTGATCTGTAATATTCGCGAGGCGATTCACTTCATCGGATACGACAGCGAGTTCTCCTTGCTCCATTTCACCGGCGGAAAGCCTGTCGGAAAGAATACGTACGTAGTTTTTTATTATGCCCAGCGGATCTTTCATCTCATGAGCTACGGCTGCCGCAAGATGAGAAGAGGAAACAGGGGTAAGCACTTCGGCAAGCTGAGCCTTTGCGATTTCGCATTTCGAGAACATGTTAGCGTGCTGGAGGGCAACGGCCGCAAAGCTGGAGATGGCTCCTATAAGTTCGAGATCCTTCTTTGTGAATCGGCCGCCTATCTTGTTGAGGAGTTCGATTACCCCGATGGTTCTATCTCCGACCCTCATTGGGACCGCCAGGATTGATCGTGTCTGGAATCCGGTGGCCCGTTCGACCTCGCCGTAATAGCGTGGATCGGTGTGAACATCACGCACGATGATGCTCTCTCCCGCCTGTGCAACCCATCCGGCGATACCCTGTCCCATTTTCAACCGGAACGGCTTGACGTAATCGGCCTTTTCGCCGAGGGCGACCATGAACACCAGCCTGTCATCTTCCACCCTCAGCACCGAGCCGGCCTCGACTTTTATAACCTTTGCGATGCTTTTTAAGATTGTTGTGAGAACAGCTTCAATATCGAGATCGGCAGAGCTGATAGTCCGGGCGATGTCATTCACGAGTTCGAGGCGGTCAGCCTTCTCGCGAATTTTTTTCTCGAGGGCCTTTCGCTCTTTGATGTCTCGTATGACGCCAAGAATGTATCTGCTTCCGCCTATGCTTACGGTGCTGGCGCTGATGTCTACGGGTACTGCCCCTCCCTTTTTTGTATAAATTGAGAGGTCGTCGAAGCGCAGGGCACCTTTCTCGATGGCGGTGTTGGCCCGTTCAATTGCAAGGTTCAGGTCAAACACGGAGACAAGCGAATTGAATCCCATCTGTTTCAGTTCTGATTCGGAATACCCGGTGAGTTTGCAGGCTGCCTTGTTTGCTTCGACGAAGAGCCCGGATTCGAAATCCAATAGGAGAATGGCGTCATTTGCGATCTCTAACAGGTGAGCATACTTGCTTTCAGTACGGCATGCGGCCTTTTCATGGTGTTGCGTATGAGTGATGCTGGCCTGGAGAAGCAGATCGTATATCCCTTTCCTGAGGAGGGTGGCGATCTGTTCTTTTCTTCTTGATTTTTCGGAGAATTGTTTCTTAACTGCTGTGGTCAAAATATCGAGCAGAGCGAGGTGCAATTGCTGAAATTCATGAAGGGCAAGGCCCTCCAGGTATTCTTTTTGAGGTTTTTTCAGGCGGATTCTGGAGGTTTTTCCGGTTTTTGTGGGGGAAGAAAGCGAGTCGGTGAACGCATCGTAGATGGCCGAGAGGTTTTCGGTATGTTGGTCGGGTGAAAGCCGTTTGGGCAACCTGCTTCGCAGGCGAGGCGTGGAGAGCAGGGCAGCAGCCCAATCCTTGACTGCCGGCTCTTTGTTTGCGATCAGAAACTTCTTCAACTCATTGGAATCGCCTTTACGAGGCACCATTCGCAGCGATCCTTTCACACTCCAACAGATCACTCGGTGAGCGCAAGTGCCAGTCCCCCCAACTAGTTCGGTAATATTATAGTGCGGACAAAATTAAATTGCAACCATTTTTCGCAGCAAGCCTAAAAAAACTCACAAAAGGGAAGGCTCCGGGCCTTTTGCACATCAGGCAAGGGAATGGTTTTAGAGGAGGGAATGTTCAGAAATTTCGACGCTCGTCGATATAAAGGATACGGAATACTTTGAGGTCGCCCACCTTGTCCTCTATTATCTCGCTGTGCTGACCCGCTTCAAGCGCGAACGCCACATCCTCCAGATGCTTGGGCAAGATACCTCTGCCCATCCATCCCATATCACCGCCTTCACTTGAATTGGGCGCATCTGATTCGCGCTTTGCAATTTCCTGAAAATCCGCCCCTTCCTCCAGACTTTCATAGATTTCTTCAATCTTTTCTCGAGCGTCCGCAATCTCATCAGGATCTGAAAGGTCGGCGGTTATGGCGATTGCTCTCAATCGTACCTCAGGCTTACGCTCAGGGCCGGGTCCCCACATGGCAGCGGCAATGGCAATGAGAAAAAAGGCTGGCACGGCTCCCCAGAGTATCTTTGTCAGTCGCATCCTGTAACCTCTTGACTTTGATTGGTAAGGGTATGCACTTTTTTCCTGGCCAAATCCATATTAGCATATATTATGTGCCATTTCAAGACACTGATTAGGCCTGCTTGCTGATTGATTATTTAATTTTGTTCTGTTAGGATAGTGAAGGTTTTAATGGAAGGGGCGATCGATTCGCCTTTTGTCGTGGACATTTAAACTGTGCCTGGAGAGGAAGGAATACGTGATTGCCGGACATAAGATAGTGGTTGTGATGCCAGCGTATAACGCGGCGAAAACACTCAAGAGAACGTATGACGAAATTCCCCGGGAAATTGTCGATGAGATACTGCTTGTTGATGACGGGAGTCATGACGATACCATAACGCTTTCCAGAGAACTGGGGATAAAGACCTTCATACATGAAAAGAACTTCGGCTACGGGCGCAACCAGAAGACCTGTTACAGGGAGGCGTTAAAGACCGGCGCCGATATTGTGATAATGCTTCATCCCGACTATCAATATTCACCCAAGCTGATTACCGCAATGGCCTCTTTGATCGCGTCTGGCGAGTATGATGTCGTCATCGCTTCCCGTATTCTGGGGGTGGGCGCACTCAAGGGCGGGATGCCGACCTACAAATATATTTCCAACAGGTTTTTGACGCTTTTCGAGAACATTATGCTTTTTCATAAGTTGTCGGAATACCATACGGGCTATCGCGCGTTTTCGAAGAAGGTTCTGGATACGCTCCCGCTGACGGAGAATTCCGACGACTTCGTGTTTGACAATGAAATGCTGGCACAGATTATCTTCTGGGGATACAGTATCGGGGAGATTTCATGCCCAACCAAATATTTCCCTGAAGCTTCGATGATCAATTTTTCGCGCAGCATGAAGTACGGATTCGGATGCCTGTTCACGTCCCTGAAATTTCGCTTGCAGAAAATGCGCCTGGCGAGGTTTCGAATCTTCGATGAAAGCGGGCGAAAACTGCTCGAAGAATCGTATTACAGAGCAGTCCTTCCGGAGAAAGAACAGGGATCCAGTACCTAACGAGTTGGAAGAATAGCCCGGTCAAAGCGTGAGCCAATCTTCACTCTTTTTTCTCGCGCACTCCTGTGATCGTATCGCGGGAAATTTACGACAGCGATTCTGAAGATGATCGTATCTGTTTCGCAGTGGTGCTTTTATCTCAAGTACCCGAGCGCTTGAAGACGCTCCTTCTCTTTGTCTGAAAGCTTGAGGTTGCCGGGGGCGCCCTTCTTCGTATTCATCCAGGCTTTTAGTTCCTTCCGGAGCGAATCGGCCATGTCAGGCCTTTCCTGCAGAATATTTTGTTGCTCAGACGGATCGGCAACGATATCGTAGAGTTCTTCATGCCTCGTATATCGGTCATAATAGTATTTATATTGACCGGTGCGTACGGCACGCTTTGTGTCGCGTACCTCGTTCTTCCAGTCGGCTTCCGCGAAGGCGAGTTCCGTCCAATCGGCATTCTTCCGCTTAATGAGTGGAAGAAGGCTGCGCCCTTGGATCTCCGGGGGAATCTTTGCATCGCAAAGATCGAGATTAGTCGGCTTGATGTCTATC
>CAYZZY010000077.1:0-11747 GCA_964482745.1 uncultured bacterium | reverse complement strand
CCGGTTGATTTATAATTATATTGTCAAAAATAATTGTTGAATTATATGCCATCGGAAGGCTCGCGTGAATATGTCTTTTCGTAAATGCTCGTTTTTCTTGTCAGTCATCGCGGTTCTTATCCTCATTGGATGTAGCAGCGGTTATTATAAAAAGGACGCTGACAGAGAGGTTTATGGCATTATCGAGGTAAAGAGTGATGAAGTAGATGGGATGCCCACACATTTCACGATCGACCGAAAAGATATACCCCCTTTCGATGATTCGGCGCCTTCATCCGTCGTCGTCATGTCTCTCGAGGACGCGCTCAAGATGGCTGTCGCCGAATCCCGCAGCTATCAGAGCCAGAAAGAGCGACTGTATTCTCAGGGATTATCGCTGACATTGGCCCGACATCAATTCGATCCGATTTTCTCCGGCTCCGTTTCCGGTGATGTGACAAGGGAGGACCAGAGAAACAGTGTGTCGGGAGCATTGTCCTTCGGAATATCAAGGATGCTCGCGACCGGGGCAGACCTCTCCGCCGCAATCACGACTAACCTCTTTCGGTTTGTTTCGGGCGGAGATCCGGCAAGCACGGCAACTTCGGTCTTGACCGCAGGTGTCGTTCAGCCTCTCTTAAAAGGCGCAGGCCGAAAGATTGCCCTGGAGAATCTCACGCAGGCGGAGCGCGATATGGTATATGCCATCCGGGACTTTGTGAGGTTCCGCAAGACCCTCTCGGTTGACGTCGCAAAGAGCTATTACGATATCCTGCAGCAGAAGGACCAACTCACAAACGCCTGGAACAATTACGAGAATCTCCGAAGGGAGCGCGAACGCGCGGAGCTTATGGCGCAGGCAGGCAGGTTGCCGGAATTTCAGGTGGATCAGACGGAGCAGGACGAACTCAGCGCCCGCGACAGATGGGTCAGAACAAAGGAATCGTATGAGAATCTTCTCGATGAGTTCAAGATAGATATTGCAATCCCGACGGATGTGGCAATAGAACTTGATCCTGGAGAGATGAAAGCCTTATCAGCCAGAGGAATCGTGCCGCCGGAAATCTCTGTTGACGAGGCCGCGTCCGTCGCTCTTGATAACAGGCTCGATTTGAAAAACACCATGGCTGCGGTCGACGACGCCGGGAGAAAAGTGGATGTGGCCGCGAACGCTCTCAAACCAAAGATGGATATTACCGCATCCCTTCAGGCCGGTACAAGAGACGATACAAAACCCGCCGATTTTGATTTTGACAACGCATCATACGGCGCGGGATTGGAAATCGAGTTGCCCTTAGAGAGGAAGACTGAACGAAACGCGTATCGCCGGTCACTCATCAATCTCGACGCCTCACAGAGAGCCCTTGCTGAGAGACGGGACAGGATAAAGCTAGAGGTCCGAAACGCTTACAGAAGCCTGGATCAGGCCGAGAAGAGTTACGAGATCCAGGACATCAGCCTGAGCCTTGCTGAGCAAAGGGTCGAGAGTACAACGCTCCTGCAACAGGCCGGAAGGGCGAGCACGAGGGATATCCTGGAGGCTCGCGAGGCCCTCCTGACGGCACAGAATGCCCTTTCGCGCGCACTGGTCGATCATTTCAAGGCGCGTCTGGACCTTTTCCTCGCGATGGAAACACTACGGGTGAATGACAACGGATTGTGGGTTGAAGAAGATGACATCACATCAGAAAAATCCGGTGCTTGAGACGGTCAAGATGTTGGTCGGAAAGAGAAAAGTCGCTCTCGCGATAGGCATACTGGCGATCCTTCTTATTGTGGCGGCTTTCAAGTTATTTGGCGGATCCAACGACACAAATGGTGACTTGATAACAGTGCCTGTAATCAGCGGTGACCTCATCATTGATGTCCTCGAGTCGGGAAGTCTGGAGGCAAGCGAGTCGGAAGTGCTCAGGTCGGAAGTGGAGGGACAGACGACTATCATTTCGATTGTGCCCGAGGGCACAATCATTACCGAAAAGGATGCAGAAGAAGGCAAAGTGCTCATCGAACTCGACTCCTCTGATTTGCGTGATAAAGAGGTTCAGCAGGCCGTAACGGTCCAGGGCGATCTTGCAGAATACACGGACGCGAAGGAATCATATAATATTCAGGTCAACCAGAACGAGAGCAACCTGAAAGCGGGTGAATTAAAGGTTAAGTTTGCAAAAATGGATCTGGAAAAATACCTCGGCGAGAGGGCGGGCATTCTCTTTGTTAAAAAGGAACTTGACCTGGCAACCCTGATACAGTCCGAATACCTCGGGGGTGAAGCGCTTCAAAAAAAGCGAGAACTCGAAAATAAAATCGACCTGGCCAAGGAAGAAGCCGCCCGGGCAAGTGTCAGGCTCGATTGGACGAAAAAACTTCATGAGAAGGGATATGTGACGCGCGAAGACCTGCAGGCGGATGAACTGTCCCTGAAACGCAGAGAAGTCGAAAAGGATCAGGCCGAAACGGCGCTGGAACTTTTTACCCGATATGAGTTTCAAAAGGGAGCCGAGAAACTGCGATCCGATTATGAAGAGGCTGTCAAGGAACTGGAGAGGATCCTGGCCAAAAATCGGGCCGAGCTTTCCAAAGCCGAAGCCAAGCTGATATCGACAGAGGCGTCTTATAAGCAGCAGGTAGATCAACTCGCAAAGATCCGCACCCAAATCGAGAATTGCACCATCAAGGCCACGCAGCCGGGGCTCGTCGTCTATGCCGGAAACGACCGACCCTGGCGGGACGACCAGATCAAGGAAGGCGAGCAAGTCCGCGAACAGCAGGAAATTATCAAGATTCCAAACACAAGCACCATGATGGTCAAGGCCAGCATTCACGAATCCGTCATTGCTCGCATTCACGAAGGGCAGAAAGCCTCAATTACTATCGACTCGATCCCCGACGAACGGTTCAGCGGCGAAGTAACCAAAGTGGCGATCCTGCCCGATTCCCAAAACAGGTGGTTCAATCCGGACCTCAAGGTCTACGCGACAGAAGTAATGATCGGCGGAAATCATCCCCATCTCAAACCCGGGATGTCGGCCCAGGTGAGAATAATCGTCGACGAGTTGAATCATGTTCTGATGATTCCGCTTCAAGCAATCGTCACGC
Source organism: uncultured bacterium (assembly GCA_964482745.1). GTDB lineage: Bacteria > Abyssobacteria > SURF-5 > SURF-5 > SURF-5 > CAYZZY01. The sequence continues at coordinate 8,672 of CAYZZY010000077.1, read as the reverse complement.
GAGACAATGAAAAGATCTGCTTTGTTATGGCCTCCTCCGAGCCTCAGCCCAGGGTGATTGAGACAGGCGACTATAACGACAGCTTTATCGAGATCAAGAAGGGCCTGAAAGAAGGGGAACGAGTCGTCCTCAACTCTCGCGCCCTGGCGGAAAAAGAGATGACCTCGTATCCATAACATGCCGCGGAGTTCCGGGAGCCCGAAAACAATCCATAAAAGGCACAGCATATGATGCCGCTTGTGCAAGCGATAGATATTACAAAACGCTACCAGATGGGGGAGGTCTCCGTCGAGGTATTGCACGAGGTGAGCCTCTCCTTCGAAGAAGGTGATTTTGCGGCGATAATGGGACCCTCGGGCTCGGGAAAGTCAACATTTCTCAATATCCTCGGCTGCCTCGACACGCCGACCTCGGGAGAGTACCTGCTTGATAATACCCCTATTTCCAGGGCTTCCGACGACGCGCTTTCCGACATTCGCCGAACGAAGATAGGGTTCATCTTTCAATCGTTCAATCTTATCAACGAACTCAGTGTGCTCGAAAACATTGAGGTGCCACTCTTTTATCAGGGGGTCGGCGACAAAGAGGGGCAGTCGAGGGCCAGGGCTCTTGCAGAGGCAGTCGGACTCGGACATCGCCTGCAGCATCATCCGCCAGAACTTTCGGGAGGTGAGCAGCAGAGGGTGGCCATAGCGCGCGCGATGGCAAATGATCCCCTCATCATCCTCGCCGACGAACCGACAGGGAATCTCGACTCCACATCGGGTGTCGAGATTCTTGATATCCTTAGTGAACTCAACGAGCGGGGGAAAACCATCGTTGTCGTCACCCACGCCACGGACGTCGCCGAGCGAGCCCGCAGGATAATACAATTCAAAGACGGACGCGTCCACCCCGACGGCGCCAGAGAGGAGAACGGGGTTTGATACCGGCTATTCCCACACGCGTGCTGCGACTGGGCATCCTCAATATCTGGCGGCATCGTCTGCGCTCGATTCTCACGATCCTGGGGGTTGTCTTCGGGGTCTGTTCCTTCATCGCGATGCTTGCCATCGGGGAAGGGGCAAGCTACGAAGCGCAGGAACAGATAAAGAGGCTCGGCAGCCAAAATATCATCATAAAAAGCGTACGCCCTCCCGAAAGCGGAAACGTCAACACCGAAGCGGAAGGGATGAGCGAATACGGAATCAAACACAAGGATATGGAGAGAATTGTGTCAACGCTTCCCAATGCGGAAATTCTTGTCCCTTCACGAACCATACGGTCCGATGTCATCTATCGTACCAGGAAAATCGATGCCAACGCAGTCGGAACGATTCCCAGTTACCCGAATATTGCAAAAAAAACAATCAGCAAAGGAAGGTTTTTCAATGACCTGGAAATGACCGACCGGAAAAACGTCTGTGTTCTCGGAGCAGAAGTCGCGCGACGGCTCTTTCAGTTTGAAAGCCCTGTCGGAAAAACAATTAAGATCAGGGGCGATTATTTCACCGTCATCGGTGTCGTAGAAAGTATGGGGAGCGTTCGTTCCAACGGTTCCGGAGACAATTCACCGCTCGATCTCTATATTCCGATTACGGCGGTCACGGCACGTTTCGGAGACATCATTACAAACAGTGGCGCCGGAAGCTTCAATATCGAGAAAGTGGAGTTGCACGAGGTCATCGTAAAGGTAAGCGATGCCGCTACCGTTATGAGCAGTGCGGAGATCATACGCGACGTCCTCAAGCGGTTCCACAAGAAGGAAGACTACGAAATAATCGTGCCGCTGGAACTCCTGCAGCAGGCGAAACGGACCCGGCGAATTTTCAATATCGTCCTCGGCTCGATCGCTGCGATATCCCTTCTTGTCGGCGGCATCGGAATCATGAATATCATGCTCGCCAGCGTGACGGAGCGAACCCGCGAAATCGGCATCAGGCGGGCGCTCGGAGCGAAAAGACGGGACATAATCATTCAGTTCCTCATAGAGACCGTCCTCCTCTCGAGCTGCGGCGGAGTCATTGGACTGATCCTCGGGGTGCTCCTGCCGTTTTTTATCACCTATTTCGCGGGCATGGCGACGATCATCCGCCTGTGGGCGCTCGCGAGCGCGTTCGGAATCTCCGTGTTCATCGGAATCGTCTTCGGCATGTATCCCGCCTATCGAGCCTCTGTCATGAGCCCCATCAGCGCGCTCAGACGTGAGTAGATGAAATCGAATGAGTGGCGAGCATGGCGTTTTTTTGTGATGAGAAGGCTTGTTGCAATCGGCAAAGCCGTATGATAAAATAGGTTATGCAGACCATCCTTTAAGGAAATATGATGGCGAATCTTCGGCTTTTTACATATCCGGCCCCGGTTCTTCGCAAACAGGCGAAGACTGTGAAAAACGTCGATGGCGGTCTGGTAAAGACGACCGAAGAGATGTTTACGGTCATGTATGACAACCGCGGGGTTGGCCTTGCCGCGCCGCAGGTCGGCCTGTCGAAACGCGTCTGTGTGCTCGACATTCGGGAGGACGGGCGGCCGGTCTACGTGATGATCAACCCGCGAATAACGAAGCGCGAGGGCGAGGAGATCGAGATCGAAGAGGGATGCCTCAGCGTGCCGGATGTCTTCGCGGACGTAAAGCGCGCCGAACGCGTGGAAGTCGCTTACATCGACCTCGACGGCGAGGAGCAAACACTCGAGGCAGAGGGTCTGCTCGCGCGCGCGATTCAGCACGAGATCGACCATCTTAACGGCGTCCTCTTCATCGACAGGCTGAAAAAGACCTGCCGCCGACAGGTCGAAGAGCAACTCCGCGAGCTTTCGGATGCTGCCAGAGAAGGAGAAACGGGGAAAAGTGCAACCTGAAACCGGCGCCATAGGCAGATTGATAGAGGAATTTGGGCGCTTGCCGGGAATTGGCCCGAAGAGCGCGCATCGTTTGGCGTTCCATATTCTGAATCTTCCCGGGGAGAAGGCGCTTCCCCTTGCGCGGGCAATCATCGACGCGAAAGAGAACGTGCGCTTCTGTTCGGTATGCTGCAACATCACCGAAGTCGATCCGTGCGGACTCTGTACAGACACGCGACGCGACCGCTCGATTATCTGCGTCGTAGAGAAACCAAGCGACATGGCCTCGCTGGAAAAAGGGGGAACGTTCAGGGGGCTGTACCACATACTGCATGGTTCGATTTCGCCGCTCGACGGGATCGGGCCGGATGACATCCGGATAAAAGAATTGCTCGCGCGCCTCGGCGACAACAGCATAAGCGAAGTTATCGTCGCGACGAACCCGAACACGAATGGGGAGGCAACGGCAATGTATATCCGCGAGGTTGCCAGGCCACTGGGCATGAAAGTAACCAGAATAGCGCAGGGAGTGCCAGTGGGAAGCGACCTCGAATTTGCCGACAATTCAACACTCGCCCACGCCCTGGAGGGACGGAGGGAAATGTGAAAGTCGACACGGAGAGCAACGACTGAATCCAACGCTCGGACGACAGGGTCCGGGCGTTTTCGTATGAGACAGGATTCCGGCGAATGGAATGAAAAAGACCGCGACCACAGAAGCAAAAGGCAGGCTTTGTGAATTGATCGCCGAGTTTCTCGCCTGGCTCAGCGTCGAGAAGGGGCTGTCGGAAAACACGGCGCTCTCATACGGCTACGATCTCGAAGCCTACCGGCGGTTCATCGAGGAAGACCTCCTGCTGGATATTTCAAAAATAAGGCGAACCCATATCCTCGATTACCTTTTTACCCTGCAGGACCGCAGCCTCTCCTCCCGCTCGATCGCGCGTCACCTCGTCGCCATAAAGCAGTTCCATCGATTCCTCCGCCAGGAGAACCATCTGGAAAAGGATTGTTCTTCAAATCTTGACGGCTTCAAGACGTTGAAGATGCTGCCGCAGGTTATTTCACAGCTCGAAGTGGAAAAGCTGCTTGCCCAGCCGAATACGCGCGACCCCAGGGGATCAAGAGATGCGGCGATGCTCGAGTTGATGTATTCGGCGGGACTGAGGATATCGGAAGCCATCAGCCTGAAACGCGACGACGTGCTCGCGGATACCGGTTTCCTTAAATGCCGCGGGAAAGGCGGAAAAGAACGGCTGATACCGATCGGCGAAGTGGCGGTCGGAAAGCTCGGCAAGTATCTCGAGGGCCATCCCGATCCGCATTCGGAATGGCTTTTTTTGACGCGGCTCGGCCGCCCATTCTCGCGGAAGGGCGCATGGAAGATGATTCGCGAACATATCAGGAATGCGGGCATAGCAAAACGGGTCACGCCGCACACGCTCAGGCATTCATTCGCGACACACTTGCTCTCGGGGGGCGCAAACCTGAGATCGATCCAGGAGATGCTCGGCCACGCGGACATCTCAACAACGCAGGTGTATACCCACGTCACGAGCGAAAGGCTTCGCGATACCCATCATCGCTGCCATCCACGCGCATGACGTTCACCTCAATGGATTAATGTCCAGCATCGAAACAAAAGATCTCGGTTTCAGCTACGGAAAGCTGCCTCTCTTTGACGGATTGAACGTCAAAGTCGACAGCGGTGAATTCGTCGGACTCGTCGGCCCCAATGGATCGGGCAAAACAACGTTCCTCAACCTCCTCACCCGCGTTCTGAAACCCTCGCTCGGACGGATACTTCTTGACGGCCGCGAAGTGGAATCGTTTTCCGCGCGAGATCTCGCCTGCAAGATGGCGGTTGTGCCGCAGGAATCAATCATCATTTTCCCTTTCAGCGTCAATGAGATTGTGCTCATGGGGCGCGCCCCCCATCTGCACTCGATGCTCGAAAGCGATGAGGATTTTCAGATAGCGGATGAGGCAATGGAGATGGCCGGCGTGGCGCATCTGGCCGACCGTCCGATCACGGGCCTGAGCGGCGGCGAAAAACAAGGTGTGCTGATCGCCCGGGCGCTGGCCCAGAGACCGAGCATACTGCTGCTCGATGAGCCCACTGCCTTTCTCGATATAAAACACCAGGTGGATATCTACGATATCCTCTCTCGCTTGAATCGTGAACGCGGGATGACTGTCATTGCGGTCTCGCACGATCTGAATCTGGCCGCCCATTACTGCGAGAGGGTGCTCGTCTTCAAACAGGGCCGGGTGATGTTCGATGGCCCGCCGGAAAAGGCGATCACCGCCGAGACCATTCGCAGCGTCTACGGGGCGGATGTGGTCGTCGGGACGCACGAGCATACGGGCCGCCCGTTTGTTCTTCCGATACGCCATCAGGGAAGCGCCGACAAGCCGGGGGACCTCCCCCAATGAAAATAGTCCTCATCAGCCCGCCGGAAATGATCGCCGGAGAAGAAGGCGGAACCGGTTTCGGCGCGCGCAGTTTCGTCAAACAGCTCCGCGTCCTTCCTCCCCTCGGGCTTGCCTATCTCGCCGCAGAACTCAAGCTGCTCTCACATGAAGTCGAGCTGTTGGACGCCAATGTCCTGCGCATCGGCCCCGGCGAAATTGTCCGACGTGTATCGGCGGCGGCCCCCGATGTCATCGGCATCACCTGCGTGACGCCGCTCTTTCCGATTGTTGTTGATATATGCCGGCTCTTGAAAAAGAATCTCCCTGGAATCCCGATCATCGTCGGCGGCCCGCAGGTAACGATCATGCCCGGATTGACGATGGAGAACCCGGTCTTCGATTACGGAATCGAGGGCGAGGCCGAGATCGCGATGCCGCTCTTGGTCGACGCGATTGCCGGCGGCAATTCACCGAGGGGAATCGGCGGGGTTCTTTTTCGGGAAGGCGATAGGGTGGCTAGCGGCGGTTCATCAATTCTCAAGCCGATCGACGAGATCCCGTTTCCCGCGCGCGAACTGTTACCCAACGACCTCTATTTTGATATGACCACCGAAGGACAGCGTGTCTCCTCCATAATGACCGCAAGGGGTTGCCCGTATCGGTGCGCTTTCTGTGAACGCTACATTCGGGGCGGCCATTACCGCATGCGGAGCGCCGACAGCGTCGTCTCGGAGTTGGAGGAATTGATATCCAAGTATGGCTGTCGCGAAGTCGTCATCTATGACGATACCTTTACGGCAAATAAAAGGCGGACCACCGGGATATGCGAGACAATCCTCTCGCGAGGATTGAAGTTTCGGTGGGACTGTCGCACGCGGGTCGATTGCGTGGATCCCGCGCTTCTCCAGCTCATGGCGCGCGCCGGCTGTTCCCGCATTTCATTTGGCGTCGAATCGGCATCGGCAAATACGCTCGATCTGTTCAATAAAAAAATAACCATCGACCAGGTAAGGGAAACATTTGATTGGACGCGGTCGGCGGGCATCAGGATCCTGGCCTACTTCATGCTCGGAGCGCCTGAGGAGAGGCGCGAAACAATAAAGAAGACGATAGATCTGTCAATCGAATTGAATCCGGACTTCGCATATTACTCAATCGTGGTTCCGTATCCGGGTACCGATCTCTATGATATGGCCGTGAGCAAAGGGCTGATTGAATTTGATTATTGGAAAGAATATGTAAGAACGGAAGGCAGCCTCCACCAGCCGGTCCCGATGTTCGAGCATGGCGATGTCACGCGCGCCCACCTCGTTTCGACGCTCAAGTCGGCATACCGGCGATTCTACCTGCGACCGGGATACATTCTGAAAAGACTCCGTTCGATAAAAAGCCTCTCCGATTTCCTGTGGCACGTCAAGATGGCAAAAGTTACCATAATGACCTAGCGCCCTTTTCCCCGCTGCGATGACCCGCGTCCTGCGAAGAAGGCGACTCCGGAAAATGTGATCCCCGCGGTAAGAGAGCGGAACAGGCTCCCATTCGGATATCCCAAAAGTGCGACACAAATGGTGAAGAATGTGATGCATATTCTTCACTTTTCGGCCTTTTCATAGGTGAAGAATACTTGGGTGGAAGTTGCACTATGGCGGGGTGAAGAATAACAGGGGGCCCGACCAAACCTTCACACCGGATTTCCGATCCTATTTCATGAAAATCTTGCCTCTTTCTGGTATACTCTATTCACTTAATCCCAGGCAGCTCTGAGATATAAGTGCGAATTTCGGCAGAAGTTGCATAAGCTTGGGCTATTCAAGAAACTCGGAGGATCCCTAAAGACCACCAACTGCATAGAAAGCGTGATGGGCCTTATAGAGCAGAGGACGAATAAGGTGGATTACTGGAGGAACTCCAACCAGTTGCAGCGGAGGCTGGCAACGGCCCTTTTGGATATAGAGCCGCGTCTGAACAGAATCAGCGGCCATAAGTATCTACCTCGCCTGCGTGAGGCCATACAGGGAGAATTGGGTATCGAAAGCACAAACCATAAGGATCTCTTGGCCGCATAATGACCATTGGAATCGCTACTGAATTTCAACTAAGAATGGGATTGACTGAGAAGATTTAAATAGGCACTAAATGTCAATTTTTTTATGAAAGATAAAAGAATGTTGGGTAGAAAAGAGTTTATTAATCTTGTTTCAGCGGGGGCTGCTGGGTTAATAGGAGTTATTATTTCAGGATGTGCTCTTAAAGATTCCAGAAAAACAAGGGCAAAGCCTAATATTGTTCTCATTAGTATAGATACTTTAAGGAGAGATTATTTTTCTCCGGAATATATGCCATTAACTTACCAATGGGCCAAAGAAAATGCTGTTATCTATACTCGTGCTTATTCAAATTCTACATGGACTCTTCCAAGTCATTGCACTATGCTTACTGGTTTACTTCCTAATAAGCATAAAGTAGAACTTTGGAGGAATGTTATTCCAGAGAATTTAGAGATGATCCAAGAAAGATTTAAAAAAGAAGGTTATCAGACAGCCGCATTTACCGGAGGATGTTTTATAAGTTCACATTTTGGATTTAATCGAGGTTTTGAAAATTTTCTGCAGCTTACTAGATGGTCGGATTTTGTAATGAAAAAGGCTTTTTTTGATGAAGGTGAGTCCTTTGATTGGATGGAAAACTATATAAAAGAGCTGAATAAAACGAGATCAGAAAAGCCAGTATTTCTATTCTTACACACATATATTGTTCATGAATATCCTCTAATAGATGGTTCTAAAATTGATATTGGAAGTAATTTATCTAAAACGAAAGAATTATATGCAATGGCTGTTGAAAAATGTGATAAAGAATTAATGGATCTTTTAAATGCGATACAAGAATCCCCTATTTCAGATAATATCCGCATTTTAATAACATCAGACCATGGCGAGGGTTTTGGTGAAGTATACAACATCTCTCCATATGCGTCTCCTCATCTTAGCATAGGTCATGGAGGCATTCCTAATCCAAGTAAAGTAGAAATACCTTTAATAATCTACGACGGAGATAATAAAGGTCAATCCAATAGATTAGTTGGGTTGGATGAAGTGGCTGGTGCACTTTTGGATTTTGCGGATATTGATAAAGGTAACAGAAGATCTTTATTTGATAGAATACATAGAAGAACTCTTGTTTCAGAATTTGTTCCTCCTACTGAAGATGGTGACCCTACTAAAAGACATATTGCTAAAATCAGCCGAACAGGATATGAATACTTTTCTGTTAAGAATTCTCTATTAAATGAATCTATGAATAAGAATCTTCCTCAAGAAATAAGAGAAGAACTAAGAACGTTAGGTTATATAAATTAAAAGGGGTATTTGAGCTTACCCCCATTGTTTGGACAGTTTTAGCCCCCAAATAAGCGAAAGCTCCACTGCCGTATTTGT
>CAYZZY010000076.1:0-11787 GCA_964482745.1 uncultured bacterium | reverse complement strand
TCTTCGCCTTGTTCCTGAAAAAGCCAGTAGACCTGATCTGCTGCTCAAATGTTTTCTGCGACACCTTCAGATAATCTTCGGGCGTGCGGTACTTCTTGAAAAGATCTTTTGTCACGATGTTTACCCGAACATCGGTGCATTGCGCCGAGAGTATCGTGGCGACGAGAAGATCGAGCGGCGTGGAACGATGAAGCTCGCAGCCTGCGTCAGGATACGCCTTTTTCAATCGCTTCACAATTTCCAGCGTTCGTTTCCGTTTGTTCTCAAGCGATTCTTTACGGGCCATTGTGCGTCCTTTCGATTAAAAAGAGTAAGTCTCGGGTCGCGCGTCACGAGTCCCGAGTCTAAAGCTAAGACCACGAATTCTTCGACAGGCTCAGAACAAGTGACACAAATTACACGAGCCGAGAGACACTTTCTATTCAGATCTCGGCCATCAGTATCGCATAAATTTCTTGTTGTCGCAACTTGCATGCGAGCTTGCCGGCGCCCTGCTTGCGGAAAAAAGGAGGCGTCTGTATAATGAAAACGCTCGCATCCGGGTCGGCCATGGCTGCAATGGGCGGAGGTGGATCATGTTTGGCGCAAGCGCGTGCCTTGTCGGTCTAAAAACCCGCTACGACGGCAACACTTCGCTCGATCCCGTCGTTCACAGGCTGTTTCTTGAAGGGAAAGTGATCCCGCTGTGTCCCGAGCAACTGGGAGGATTGACCACCCCGCGTCTTAAATCCGAGATCGCGGAAGGCTCCGGCGAGGACGTTCTGGATGGCAAGTCCGCGGTTCTCCTGGAGGACGGAACGGATGTGACGCTTCATTTTTTGCGGGGAACGCATGAGGTGCTGAACGTCGTTAAGGAGTTGGGCATAAGGCGGTTCTATCTGAAAGGCAAGAGCCCTTCTTGTGGAATCGGCCGCATATATATCAATGGCAAACTGAAAAAGGGCAATGGAGTCTGCGCGGCTGCTCTCCTGCGGGAAGGAATTGAATTAATCCATGTTTGATACGCTTCTGAAAATAAGGAAGAACGCATTTCTCTTAACGGTTGCCATGGGGGGATTCGCAATAATTCTCCTTTTACCCGCATCGGCGGCATGGGCGGAGCAAACTGCAATCCCCGGCGGAGACGAGTTCCTCGAAGGACGACGCCTCCAGCAATCGGGCGCCTGGGCCGCCTCTATTGAGCATTTCCGTGCGGCCGCCGACGTGTATTCACTGGTTCCCGATTACGCGCTGTATCAGTTGGCCCAGAGCGCTTTGCAGTCAGGCAATACCGAATTGGCGACGTCCTCTCTCGAAGAGCTTCTCAGCAGGCATCCCGATACACCCATCAAGCGAACCGCCCGGCTCGAGCTTGCCAATCTCTATTTCAATACAGGGAAAAGCGCACAGGCGGCTCCGCTTATAGAAACAATTCTCCCCGGCACAAAGTCCAATCGCGAGATTATCGAGTTGATGCTGATGTTGGCCAAGTCGCATGCCGCGGCAAATGATTTTGCGAAGTCCGACCGTATCTGCTGGCAGCTTATACATGGATGGCCGTCCAGCGCCGAAGCCCTTGAAGCGACCAAACTGGTGAAAGACATCGATACGGCGCGAAGACGCCTGGCTATTGCGGAGGTCTATTCACAAAACAAAAAGGCGGATGAAGCGTTGAGTATTCTGGATAGCCTGCTCGACGACCCGGATGCCGGCGACTTGATGGCCGAAGCGCTGCTCGTAAAGGCGCAATCGCTGGAACAGAAGGCGCAGAAGAAAGCGGCTTCCGATCTCTACGACAGGATCATCGCAGAGTACGCCGAATCTTCCTCAGCGGCAACGGCCTATTTCAACAAGGGCGAATACAAAAGATCGCTGGGGCTTCCTGACGAGGCGCTCGCGGATTATGCGCAGGCGGCCGAGTTGTTTCCCCAAAGCCATCTGGCCCCCCAGGCGCTGTGGAAGCGAGCGAAGATCTTCGAAAAGGCGGATGAGCCGAACGAGTACATCGAATATGAAAAGATACTGAGGGATTATCCCCGGTCTTCGCTTGCCTGCTCGGCGACGATGTATTGGGGCGTGAAGCTTTATCAAAAAAGGAAATATGCCGACGCGCGCCACGTCTTTGAGAGACTTCTCGCGGCGGATATCAGCGCCGATGCCAATGCGGATGCAGCCTTCTGGATCGGCAAGTGCCTGGTCGCGGAAGGGAACACGGATTCGGCCAAGGTTCGACTTGCGGCGATCATAGGAACTTACGAGAACACCTATCAGGCATTCAGGGCTCGCTCGGTCCTGCAAACACTTGCCGAGGCCCAGACAATCTACACGGCGCGAAAGGCGATAGAGTGGCAGGATATACTCGCTTTTGACAACAGGGGATATGTTCCCCACGATACCGATTCTCCCGAGAAGGCATATGAAGCAATTGAGAAGGAGCTTTCGCACCTGAATCGAGAATCGCTCGACCGATTGAGGTTCCTGATGCTCAACCGGCTTTCTGAAGCGAAATGGGAGCTTGAACAGATTTCAGGAAGATCATCGGGCGTGAATGCAAGGTATGCATTGGCGCGGGCGCAGTCCCAGGCGCAGGCCCACTACGATGCCATCAGGACGGCATCATCATTGGAAAGGGGGCAGTTGGATCAGGCGCATGCCGCCTCTGTCCAGCGCCTGCGATATCCGCTGGCGTATTCCGAACTGGTCGGCCCCACGACCTCGAAGTATAAGGTCGATGCGATGCTCACCCTTGCAGTGATGAGGGAAGAAAGCCATTTTCGGGAGGAGATTATTTCGGGCTCGGATGCGCGCGGGCTGATGCAGATCCTGCCCAGTACAGGGGAGTGGCTGGCGGGAAAAATATTTGGACCGGCTACCTTTAACAGATCCCTGCTGTTCCGCCCGTCGATGAATATCGAACTCGGGAGCTATTACCTGCGCTATCTGCTCGATAAGTTTGACGATAATGTCGTTCTCGCAATAGTGGCGTACAACTGGGGAGAAGGCGCGCTCGGAAGATGGATGGGAGATTCTCCTCCGAGCGATCTGGATATTTTCATCGAGACGATCCCCGTCGAGGAGCCCCGGAGATATGTGAAGAAAGTCCTGCGGTCTTTCGCCATGTACCACAGTCTTTATCCGCCGGATTCCCTGAGCCCCCAGGGAACCTGAGCGTGAATCGGCGCCGGCACGGGTAGTCCGTGTGGACCAGGTACATCGGGCTTGCGAGAGCCAGGCATCAATGATATAATCCGCGTGGCTATGACTTCAGGCTCGCTGAAGGCGGCCCGGCAGACATTTTGTCGAAGAACCTTTGACTTGAGCGCCTGAGAGCGATTTTTTTATGGTGGTCTCTTCCGGTGATACAAACATGGAAGCAGACGTGGAAACATATCAAGGGAGGATGCAATGAGGATTGGCACGATGATCGAGCCCGGGAAGGTTGCAAGGGCATTCTTGGGGACAGACGGCAAACATACGCTTGCCGCTGAGGCCAAAAGGCTGATCGATGCAGGCGCGAACCATATCGAAATCAGTGGCGAGGCGGTTGCGATCCTTCCGGGACCCCTGGGTGACAAATTTCGTCAGGAAGCGTCAGGCGGATTGCGCGAGCTGCACGAGAAGGAAGGCATCACCTTCTCGGTCCATCTGCCATTTCTGGGCGGCATCAATTTTACCACCAGCATCGATTCCATCCGGCAGGGTTCGATTGATGTTGTAAAAGACATCACTGACCAGTGTTCGCCGCTCGAACCGATCAGCTACGTGCTCCACATCTCAGGATTGCTGGAAGACCTCATGGGAGTCGGTTTGCGCGATCCGGCGGTTGTCGAAGCGTATCTGGCCTATGCCGTCGACAGCATCAAGCAAATTCTCGAGTTTATCCCCGCCGACAAGCTTTGCATTGAAAACCTGGAATATATCGCGTTCGAAAAGATCTTCCCGATTGTGGAGCAGTTCGATACAAAGATCTGCATGGACGTGGGACACATCAAGCTCAGGAACGAGGATATCGGAGGGTTCATCGATACCTATGGACCCCGTATCGGCCATGTGCATATGCATGATGTGACATGGAAGATGTTTGACAAACGTGTGCGGGTCATGGATGACCACCTGGGCCTCGGCTCCGGAATAATCGATGTGGATGATATCGTTCGCAGGCTCCACACCGCAGGGTTCGATCGGGCGGTGGTCCTGGAAATTCATGTTGTTGACCCCATCGGTTCTGTCAGAATTCTGAAAAAAGCAATTGACAAAGCGCAGCAAGCGTAAGGAAAAGAGGAGGAAGAATGATTCAGAAAATTGATCACATCGGAATCGCCGTCTCGGATCTGGATGAAGCGATCAAGCTTTATCGCGATACGCTCGGGCTTGAGGTGGAACATACCGAGGATTTTGAAGGCATGAAGATTGCCTTCATACCGATCGGCGACACCGAGTTCGAATTGCTGCAGCCGACCGATCCGAATAGCGCGCTCGCAAAATTCATCGAGAAGCGGGGGACCGGCGTCCAGCATATCGCCGTCCGGGTCGATGACGTCGAGAAGTCGCTCGAAGAATTGAAGGCGAAGGGCCTTCGTGTGATTGACGAAAAACCGAGACCGGGCGCCGGGGGCGCGAGCATCGCTTTCTTCCATCCCAAAAGCACCCTGGGCGTACTCCTCGAAATCTGCCAGCCGGGGAGCTGAATGGCAAAGGATGACAGCGCATGGCGATAACCGAACCGATTGATCATGTAAAAGTACTCTGTGCCGAAATTGGCCCGCGCGGACCGACGACGGATGCCGAAGCCCGAGCGGCTGCCTATGCCGCCGCAAAGCTCGAAGACATAGGCGCGCAGGGAGTTTCGGTTGAGACATTTCGAAGTGTGCCGTCTCTTTGGTGGGCTCTTGAAATCGCGTCGGCTCTCGTCCTGGCTTCGACGGGTGTTTTCTATTTTGGCGCGGGAAGACATTGGGGATTGCCGGTTTTCTTGATTGTCGCCGCCCTTTACATTGTCGTGGCCGAACTGGGCTTCTGGAAACTATCGCTCAGCAATTTTCTGCCGAAGGGATTATCCCAGAACGTTTTTGGAAGAATTCCGCCGAAGAAAAAGTTGCTGAGAAAGCTGGTGGTCATCGGACATCTCGACACCAATCGTACTCCCGTACTTTTTCATCGGCGACTCGTTCGTTTTTTGCCCGCGATCCTTTCAATCGTGCTCGCCTGCGAGATCCTGAAAGTGCCCGTGCTTGTCATTGGGGCTACTACCGGCGTCTACCCTTTATCGCTTATTGTCTTGCTTGTCCTGGATGTTCCCATCGTCGCCTTGCTTCTCGTCATGCTCCATGGCGACCTGTTTACGCCGTTTACCGAGGGCGCCAACGATAACGCAACCGCCGCTGCGGTTGTGTTGAGCCTCGCCGAAATGTTCGCGAATGATCCCCTCGATCACACCGAATATTGGGCTCTATGCACCGGCTGCGAGGAAGCGACGCTCACCGGGATCAGGGCTTTTCTGGACAGGCATGGCGATGAGTTGAAAGACGCTTATTTTATCGATTTGGAATGCCTTGGAATCGGCGAACTCAGGTATATCACCTGTGAAGGAATGCTGAAAAAATATCACAGCAATGCAGGGCTTGTTCGAGCGGCCAGTGACGCCGCCGAGGCCATCGATCGTCCCGGCATCACGGGAAGTCCGCTCAAGTCGGGCTACACCGAAACGGCCATTGTCTTAAAAAAAGGGTTTCGGGGGATCACTATCATGGCGATGCCCGAGGGCTGCGACGACGTTCCACACTGGCACCAGGTTTCGGATCGCATTCAAAACATCGATCCGGAAAATCTCAACAGGGCTTTGGACTATGTCGCAACAATTGCCCGAGATCTGGATGCGTGATGGGCAAGCCGGAAGAGAAATCCTTCTGGGACCCAAGAAAGGCGCGCTGGTACAGCGAAGGACTTCGCTACAGCGATTATGCCGAGAAAGCAGTCGGCGTGATGGAGCCGCTTGTGCAGGACTGCTCATCGCTGCTTGATATCGGCGCCGGCTGTGGAGCCCTGTGTATCCCTCTTGCCCGCCTGTTCGAGCGCGTGCTCGCTCTGGACCCCTCAAGAGCAATGCTCGATGAACTTCACAAGTCTGCCAAGTCCGCCGGTGTCGAGAACATACAAACAGAATGTGCGGATTGGGAGGCGGCAGAGAATCGGGTGGGCAGGTTCGACGTCGTCCTGTGCGCGAACGTTCCTGGCATCTTCGACCGGCTCGCCGAAAGCATACGCAGCCTTGAGCGCCATGCCGACAAGCTTGTTTTTCTGGTTCTCGGCACGATGAAAAACTCCAACAAGTTTTATTTTGATGAGCTTTGGCCGCTGATCTATGGGACAACACCGCCGGAAAAGCAGGACTACTTAACTGCTTACAGTGCCCTCCATCAGATGGGGATTCTCGCGAATGTGACGATAGTCGAATACGACTTCGACCAGCCGTTTGAGGATATCGAGGAAGCCGTCCTCTTCTGGAAAAACCATATGAGGTTGGACGGCAATAAATGGGACAAGGCGCTTCGGGAGTTTCTTTCTGGCAAACTGGAGGATGCAGACAGCCGCCTGTGGGCGCGGGTACCCAAAACCAGTGCGGTAGTATGGTGGAGGACCCCAGGCAAAAAATAAGAAAGGCGACCGGATTCGGTCGCCGTGTCGTATCGCGAAAAAAACAGTTGTTAGTGAGCCCGATATGTCAACGCCATCCTCCGCAATCTCTCCGATCCCTTTGCCGCCCGACACTCCTGCTGAATCTTGGTGAGTTCGTAAAATATCTGCACGATGTCGCCAGGCCTCCGGCCTGGATTCTTCTGAAGGCACCTGAGAATCAAGTTGAGCAAGGAATAGGGGAGAGTCTTCTGGACGTTACCTTCAAGGATAAAGGGTCGTTCTCGCTTGTAGAGATAGATCTTTTTCGACAGCGCATGGATTTTGGAATCATTCTGGAATGTGCTGATAAGTTCTCCATTCTTGATCGTTTTTTTGGCAAAAAGCTCATCCATAAGGCGTCCGAGTGAGTAGATGTCGCATCTTTTATCGTACTTTCCGTTCTTGTGCATCTGCTCGGGGGCCGAATAGGCCATCGTTCCGGCGCGGCGTCTTCCTCCAAACATCCTGGAAAGGTCCGACCGCATCTTTGCCGCCTTATCCTGGCTGAGACCGAAGTCGCAAATAGCGACCCAGATACCGTGATGGTCAATATTATACAAGATATTCGAAGGCTTGAGGTCGCGGTGAATGAGATTGTTCTGGTGCAGATAGTTCAGTCCCGCCACAGTCTGAGTGATAATCTCAAGCAGGAATGTGATCTCATATTCCTGCTTGTCGACAAGCAGATGATCGAGGTTGTGCTGCATGCGAGGCATCACAAAGAAGATACCACCCCCGCCTGTGAAATAGCTTTCCCCCTTGAGCACGTTTGGGTGATCGAAGGAATACTCCGTTTCGCGTTTGAGTGTTTTCTTGAATCGATCGACTTTATCCGGAGGCGGATTTACCCCAAGATGCTTAATCGCCCTTAGTTCACCCGTGGCGAGCTGACGGACTTCATCAACGCGGGACATCCCGCCCTTCCCGATTACCTGGTTGAATTGATAGCCATTCTCTTTTAAGATTCTCCGATATACAGCCTCGGAGTCGTTCTCGCTTGGCAAAGCGAAATTCTTTCCTCTAAACACGTTCGTTTTCCTTATTCAGCCTTCTAACAGAAAAAAAATATAGATAAATATATATGACCCTGACTGCTAGAAAACGGCGCCCTTCACAAGGCTTTCGAAGCCGGAGGGAAGCCTCTCCGGCGCCGTCTTCTGCACAAAGCCTATCGCCCCTGCCTTAATAGCTTGCTTGATAAGTTCCCCGTCAAAGTATTTGCTGATGATGATTACTTTGCTCTGGGAATTGAGTTTACGAATGCGAGTGAGCACCTCAAAACCGCTCTCACGTTCAAGCACCATATCAAGCAGCACAAGACATGGATTCGTTCGCTCGAACTCCAGCACCGCTTCCCTTTCATCGACCGCCGTGATTACCTTCCAATTGATCCTCCCGAAGAAGTCTATTACCCCCCTAAGCGATTCCAACTCGTCGTCAACGATCAGAATACTGTTTTCCGTCGTCGTGTATCCAAGTCGCCCCGCATCTGCCATGTCTGTCCTCCTCAGGTTTTGCCAATTCCCAACGGGGGATGTGCAAGGTCTATGCCAAAAACGGGAGCAATGGGCTGGATCGACGGCGGGCTCGTGATGGTGTTCCTTGTAACTCTAAACGAAACAAGAGGTTGAGGCCATTGGGGTGTGTGGTCACATGGGAAGATCGCCTATGCGGCTAAATGATTTTTTTGGCGTGGATTGCTGATTTTCCCTTGTTTGCACGACAATTCTTTTGTGCTTTTTACAAGTTTCGGCGGTAGCGGCTTTTAACGTCTATCGGAGGCGCAAGTCCTTGAGTTTCTTTGAGAAATTGCCCTCATCCATGCCCAGCTTCTGTGCGGCTTCCCTGCTTGAGGAACTTTCGCTGACCACTCGCATAATGAAATCCCGTTCAAATGATCGAAGGGCATTCTTAAAGGTCATGTCGGCATAGCTGGCGGCGGTAGTGGCCGTTGTTTGCAGATCATCGTTTCTCAGGAGGAGATCGGCGGAGATTTTGTCCTCCACTCGCACGGTAGCCCACTGGAGAACATTCTTAAGCTGGCGGACGTTTCCGGGCCAGGAATAAGAAGTCAAAATTTCCAGCCCGTCAGGCTCAAGGGCGATGTTTCTCTTATGAAGTTCTCTGCATGTTCGCACGAGGAAGTGTTCGGAGAGCGGTTTGATATCCTCTTTGTGTTCTCTGAGCGGCGGACAGGTTATGCGGTAAGAAAGCCTGTATCTGAGGTCTTCTCGGAAGGTTTCCTTCTGTATCATAGCATCCATGTCGCGGTTCGTGGCCGCGATGATACGGACGTCTACTTTTATCTCTTTTTGTCCGCCCACACGCGTGATCGTCTTATCCTCGAGCACTCGCAGCAGTTTTGCCTGCGCCTCGTAACTCAGATCCCCGATTTCGTCCAGAAACAGCGTGCCGCCATTGGCAAGTTCAAATTTCCCCTTGCGCTGATCCACCTGCGTGGCTACGCGCTTGTCAATACCAAAGAGTTCCGATTCCAGCAGGGTAGGGGTGAGGGCGCTGCAGTTGACCGGTACGAACGGCGCCTCATATCTGGGGCTGTTGCGATGAATATTGTGCGCCACCAATTCTTTTCCCGTTCCGCTCTCCCCGCAGATCAGCACCGTATAATCACTCGGGCCGATGAGACCAATCTCCTCGCACAACTTCTGCATCGCTTTGCTGTCCCCGATCATATGATACTTCTCATCCATTTGAAGCGAGACGAGTTCGCGCTCCTGCCGGCGGGCAAGAAGGTTGTGGAGTACGATCGGGAGGCGAGAGGGAATGGTCCACTCATTGGTTCCATCAACGCGGGCCTTCTTTATTATGTCGTATGCTCCATGGCGGATGGCCTGGGCGGCCATTTCCAGCGAGGCAGCCCCGCTCAACACAACGATATCGAGGCGGGGGAAATCACTCCGGAGGGCGTTTAGCACTTCCAGGCCTATCTCCCTTTCGAGCACCCAGTCAAGGAATACAATGTCATATTTTGTCTTTCTCAGCAGACGCGTGGCTTCGAGGCGATCATAAGCGACCGTGACCTCGAAACCTTCATCTTTCAGAAAATTAACAATGCTTTGGACAGAGTCCAGTTCATCGTCAATTATGAGTATTCTGCTCCCTCTTGTTGGCAATTCCGGCGATCTCCCGTTGAGCCGTATTTCCGGCTCTCGCTATGGCAATTCTGCAAGCCGTTACACGCCTCGAACCGATGCTCCCTTAGTCTTGAGACTCTCACGCAGTCTGGGTCAGATACCAATAGGCCTCAACTGTTCTTATGGCGGCCCCAAAATCTTCTTTGGCAAAGTCCTTTTCCAGAAACGCCTCGAGTGTTATTTCGTTGTAACGAACCAGTTCTTTTTCGGCCTCCGATTTGTTTGAGGCGAAAGCTATTATCGGTACCTTTGCCGTATCAGCCGTTTTCTTCAGCCTGTACACCAGAGACACCCCGGAGATGGTGTCTTCCATATCGAGGTCCACCAAGATGGCATTGGGATTGATCTCGATCACCCTCCGTGTGGCTGTCAGAAAATCATCAATGATAATCGGGTAGTAGCCATGGCTTCTGCATTCCGCTTCCAGCTTGCTTGCGAACGCCGGGGCAGACACCAAAATCACCGGTTTTGATTTGGGCAACGTAAAGATAAAGACACTGCCTCTGTCTTTTCCTCTCGAATCAGCCAAGATCTCTCCCCCATGGGCCCTTATGAAATCACGACATATCGAGAGGCCCAATCCCGAACCGCCTTTTCTAAAGCTCACATGAGGTTCAAAGATCTTCTGCAGGTTTGCCTCTGGAATGCCGCGTCCGGAATCCCGCAACGAGACTTGCACGGTCTCCCCCTTGTCTTCGGCTGATATCTCAATAAGGCCGTCAGGGCAATGCTGCAGGGCATTCAGGAGCAGGTTGGCGATGACGCGCGAAATGGCATTCGAATCACAACATACGGTGGGCAGCCTCTCCGGCATTTTCAATCTGACCTTGAAGCTTTCAATATACTCTTTTTCCAGAGAAGCCTTGAAGTCTTTTACATTGGAACTGATGATTTCGGCCAGGTCGGAATGGCGCAGCCTGAGTTCGAGCGACTGCGGTTTGAAGGCGCTTACGATGGATTTGACCATTGTGACAACAGTGCCGTAGCATCTCTCGAGCTTATCCAGACAGATGTTCAAGAATGCGCGCTGGTCCCTTTGTGATTCTCCATCCATCTGCTCGAGCACTTGACGAATAAAACCTTTGACCTCGCCCAGCATGCCCTTAAGCTCGTGTATAGTCTGTGATACCTTCTTATCTTCAAGCCTTTTCTCGAGCGTCACGTCTCTGAGCACGAGGAGTTTTCCGAGGGTGCGACCGACCTCGGTGTTCACATCCAGCACTTCGGCCCTGAACGTGGCCTTTTCAGGATAACCCGGAAGGCTTGTTTCCAGCTCGTCCAGATCGGAAACCTCATCGTCCAGCATCTTTGCAAAGAAGTCGCGGCTCTCGGGATCGTGAACGAGCGAAAGGAGAGGTCGATTTCTGAGTTTTTCCCCCTTTGGATGTCCCAAAAGCGCACCTGCCGGTTCGTTTGCGAACACAAGGCGGCTATAATTGTCGACCATAAGTATGGGTTCCGAAGTGCTCTGTAATACCAGTTCCAGTTCGCCTTTTGCCTCTTCTATCTGCCGAGTCTGCCATATCATTATCAGGATTCCTATCCCAGTGGCAAGAATTATGCTTCCCACAATTGTGGAAAGTCGCTTTTGGGCCTCGATCTCATGGGCGACCTCAGGGTCGATGCCGAGATTGATGGCAATAGGACGACCGGGCAAAATAGTGCGAAAAAGCTCGTAGTTTCCGTCCTGAATCTTTGCAGCCGAGCCCTTGTTGATGAGGTTTGCCCAGATTTTTGGCTCTGCTCGACCGATGGCCTTGCGGGTTCCTTTATCGTCAAATGAATATACAGAACCGTCATCCAGGTCGACAAAACGCAGGTATGAGAGGCTTCGATTGCTTTTGCTGGATTGCAGAATAGTGAACAAAAAACGATCAATATTCTCGGGAGGGATGTCGTTTGCTTCCAGGGTGCCAATCACCTGGAGGCTTTCTACAAGGTGATCGGCGAGTCTCTCTCGCCCGATCAGGCCTGGGTG
>CAYZZY010000075.1:0-11831 GCA_964482745.1 uncultured bacterium | reverse complement strand
AACATAGATTTTAATGCCTCATTCGTAACGTAGCGACTCTATGGGATCGAGGTTTGCCGCCCGAAGCGCGGGCAACGTACCGGCGAATATACCTATAAGAGCCATGACAAGAAACGTCACTCCAAGTGTAAAAAATGAAATCTCCGGAGCTGCGAGAATCGTGGGTCGTGGCACGGCGGCGAATCCAATGCAGATCGCGCATCCCAGCAGTATGCCGATCACTCCACTCAGCATCGTAATCACCATCGCCTCTGCCATGAACTGCGATAGAATATGCTTGCGTTTTGCGCCGACTGCCTTGCGGACTCCGATTTCGCGCGTTCGTTCGGTCACGCTTATCAGCATGATGTTCATGACGCCGACTCCGCCAATGAATAGCGTTATCACCCCGATAATCGTGATAAACGCAGAGAGTATAAGCGCCATGATATCCATGGAGGTGAGCATGCCGGCAATGTCAACGAACTCGATGGCTTCTTTGTCATCAGGCGAGAAATCGAGATGTTTCGCCAGGGCCGCCCTGACCTCCTCGATACAGGCCTTGCTCTTAGAGGTGTCCCTGGGCTGGACGACGATATCATAAATGTGCTTTCCACCTCTGTAATACATGTAAGAGGTGATAGGAATATAGGCTTTTTCGTCTTCCGGTCCACCCCAGTCAACCAGCGTGTCTCCCTTTTTCTTCAAGACCCCGATAACCTCGAGAGAGATGCCTCGGGTTTTTATCCGACTCCCGATCACCGGATAGCCAGGAGGAAACAGCGCTTCCCGCAGGGCTGCCCCGAGCACGACGACGCGTCTTCTCTGATCGAGGTCATGAGGTTGCAGAAACCGTCCCTCCTCCACGTCGAGATTGAACATATTCAAGGCGTCGGGGGTTACCCCTTTGACATATCCCCCCTTCAACTTGCTACCGTGTTTAACAAGGGCATTGAAATCATCGGCGGAAGTCACGTAGCGAACGGAGGGGCAATGTCTAAGAATAACATCGAGATCTTCCAATTCAAATGTCAGTTGCCGTGCCCCTTTGCGTCCGCTGATAGCCGAGCGGGCCTTCTTGGGCCAGAGCATGATGAATCCATCTCCGACTTCGCGCGATTCCGAATGCATGATCTCAACGAACCCTCGCCCCCATCCCAATAAGAAGACAACTGAAGCGGCGCCCCATACGACGCCGAGCATTGTCAATGCGGAGCGGAGCCGGTTCGATTTGAGGCTCTGGAAGGATTGAAGCAGGATGTTCTGCAGGATCATTTTAGATCGGCTCTTTGTGCGTATCCGAAATAATCAGGCCGTCTCTGACACTAATGATTCGTTCGGCCTGGTTTGCGATAACCTCGTTATGGGTAACGATTACCAGCGTATTTCCCTTACGATGCAGATCCCTGAACAAGAGCATGACCTCTTCTTCGGACTTGCTGTCAAGGTTGCCGGTTGGTTCATCCGCTAAAATGAGGGACGGTCGATTGACAAGGGCTCTTGCGACGGCAACTCGCTGTACCTGTCCGCCTGAGAGCGCGCTGGGCCTGTGCCCGATCCTTTCGCCAAGACCCACCGATTCAAGTACCTCCCTGGCGCGCCGGCGGCGTTCTTTTGCCGGTGTGCCCCCGTAGATGAGAGGGAGTTCCACGTTCTGCAGGGCGGTCAGGCGAGGGAGAAGGTTAAAGGTTTGAAAGACGAAGCCGAAGTTTTTATTTCGAAGCTCGGCAAGCGTATTGTCGTCAGAGTTATTTATGTTCTTTCCTTCGAAATGGTAGTCACCCGAGGTCGGCCGTGAAAGACAACCCAGAATATCCATCAGCGTCGTCTTGCCGGATCCGGAAGGCCCGATAATCGAAACAAGTTCTCCTTTCCGGATGTCGAGGGAAACTCCCCGGAGCGCGTGGACTTTCACCTTTGATGAATTGTAGACTTTTTTCAGATTCTTGATTGAAATCATTGAGTGGGAATTCATGGCGCCCGACCGTCCTTTGTTTTGGCTGCTTACTTTCTGGAGACAATTACTTTGTCTCCCTCGCTCAGTCCTGACAGCACTTCACTGAAGTCGGCGCTGCTGATGCCGAGTGTTATATCAACCGGTCGCCTCCCGGTCTCTTCACCTGGATCCGGCATTTCTACAAACGCCTGGTTACGGTCGTAACGCACAGCGTTCTGCGGCACCAATAAAACGTTCTTTCGGGTGTTAATAATTATTTCGGCATCCGCGGTCATATTGGTACGGAGCGGGACATCGGTCTCTTCAATGGTCACTTCCACTTCGAAATTCATGATCTTATCTTTTTCGACGCCGAGTGGGGCTATCTTCCGGACTTTTCCGTGAAATTTACTATCGGGATAGGATTCCACCGTTATGCGCGCCGGCATGCCTTCCTCAACCAGGCCGATGTCGCTCTCATCCACGTCACCGACCATATGCATCTCGCGCATGTCGCCAAGGGTCATAAGCAGCGTGCCCATCGTGGAGGCTACGGATGCGACGGTCGAACCCTCATCCACATCACAGCTTAGTACGATGCCGTCGACAGGTGAACCGATGGTCGCATAATCGAGTTCATTTTCCGCCCGATCCAATGCTGCCGTGACGGCGGACAAATTTGCCTTAGCCATGGAGACGGCTGCCTCTCGTGCCTTACTGTTCTGTTTCGCAATCGCCATGGCGGTTTCCGCATCTTCCATTTGCTCTTCTGTGGCCAATCCCTGGGCGAGAAGTCTCTGCATTCGTGCATATTTTCTTTGAATCGCTTTTATCTCAATCTCGGAGGCTTCGATTTTAGCCCGTTCGTATTGTGCACGTGCGTTCTCAAGCGCCGCACGGGCCTCATTGACAACCGAGGTAAGGATATCTTTATCCAATTCGATTATGGTTTGTCCCCGTTTGACTGTATCGCCTTCCTCTACGGTGATAGTCTTGATTATGCCATTGACTTTCGATCGTATTTCGACCTTGGAGAAAGGTTCTATTCGCCCCGTGGCGATAACTCGATGCTCTATATTGTCCCGCCCTATATTTGCCATCTTGAAGTTGAGGTTTTTATTGGCGCTATTCCCGCATCCCAAGCTCATGACACATAGAAGGATGAGGACGCTGACGGGGGCGAAGCTGAAGATTTTGGTGGGTTGCATCACTTCGCGCCATCGTTTTGACACACTTCTCCTGTCGGCATAGTTCTTCATTTTTTTACCTCGGTTTGCGTGCCGGGTGGTTAGTCCGGCATTCTGGAGGTTAGGTTCGATCCGAATTGGCTTTTACGTGAACTGTTCATCGCTCGAAGCCATCGTCCGACCCGTCCTTGACCGGATTCAGGCGCCTTCATTCAATCTGCGTTCCCAGTCGTATTCGCGCGCGGTAACGGTGCTTTCCATGCGTTGGACGCGGCGGTCGAGATTGTCGAATGTGCGTTTCAGACGGTGCAGCGCCAAGGTGCGGGAGGAGACGTAGGAGTTGTAGAATTCCTGCGCCTCCTCCGTTTCTATGGGGAGCACCGGTTCGGGTTTCATAAGGACTGCGGCCGCAAGATAAATGACAACTATCGGCCATATACCGGTAAGAAGCAGAATCGCGACGGCCACTACACGCGTCCAGAACACGGAAACATTAAAATGTTCCGCCAGGCCTCTGCATACTCCAAATATTATTCCACAGCGCGATCGATATATGCCGCCGCGTCGTCTTGCATACGTATTCATTATTTGTCATCTCCCTTCTTTGCATGTTTCTCTTCTCGATCGAGCAGGAGTATTTCCAGGGCTTCAATTCGCGCATCCATCTTCGATAGCCCTTGATGGATCTCCTGAATGAGACGGGTTTCATCCACATTGAGCTGCTTGCTCTGGCGTGTTGAACCACCGCCGCCCTGGATTCTTTTCAATGCCAGGATAAAGCCAAAGATTATGATGAAAAATGTAAGGATTGAACCGAATACGATTGATACAATCAGGACCGCAGTCATGTGTCAGGCTCCCCATAGATTTTAGGCGAAAGAATCAGCCATGGCTCCCAAGTTTGTCTCATGCGAAAAATCCACGTATTCCCGAGCAGAAGCGTTTATCCGAACGGACAGAGAATCGGGCTGCTTGTTCTCGACCTCGTCGCTTCCCATTCCGCTCCTCCTTCTCCTTGGTACTATTATATCCCTTTTTAAGTCGTCAATGATTTCTTCCAGGCTTTTGAGCTGATCGGGATCGAGATTGATCGGGTTTGAAGGATCGGTTTTCCGGTTCATTTTTCTCAACCTCATCTGTCGTTTGGGGACTTAGCGAACGTTCACTTCGTTAAATCACCGCAGGTTGTCGATGGCAATAATCGACACGTTAGGCCTGAGGATTCTCATCGGCCTGCTTCGCCGAAGACTCCTTCAGCTTCTTCAGTTCCTTTTCCAGTTCTTCGTCGCCTTCGAGTGCGGCAATCTCATCCTGGAGGGAGGGCTTTCGCCCGTAGTTGACCAGGTCGGCCTCTGCCTCCATCCGCTCGATACGATTCTCAAAATGCTCAAAACGCAGGATCGCATCGGAGGTCTCGACGCGCCTGATATCCATCTCGGCGCGCTTTTTGTTCTGGGCGTGTGCATGGCGCTGCACGAGGATGCGCTGTTTCTCACGGGCTGCACCGAGCTTGTCCTCGAGTTGTACTATGTCGGCCTGGTACTGCCCGATCAGGTCATCACACTGTGACAACTCGCGTTCCAAGGTATCGGCCCTTTCAGTGTAGCTGCGCTTTTCAAGGAGCGCCTCACGTGCGAGGTCTTCCCGGCCCTTGTCGACGGCGAGTTGAGCCCTGCGCTCCCAACTCTTCGCGCGCTCAATCGCTTCTTCCCGGGTGCGCTGAACCTTTTTCTTGGTTGCCATTGCATCGGCGCACGAGGCCCTGATTTCCACGAGTGTATCCTCCATCTCCTGGATCATAAGCCGTATCAGTTTCTCTGGGTCCTCGGCCTTGTCAAGCATGGCGTTGATGTTTGAGCTGACAATGTCTCGAAATCTAGTAAATATTCCCATGATCAAATCCTCCGTTTGTTGAGTTCTTGCTCTTCTCATTGAGCATGAAGTGTGCCAAAATATCAGAAGTTTTGTAAGTCAAAGGCTTACAAGGGCTTTCAGCTTGACACAGGATATTGGTATGTGGTATAATACAACATGAACTGGTAAATATAACCATATAATAGGATATGAGGCCATGGCCAGAACACAGCAGTCGCCGGATGAAAGCCGCACGGGCCGACAACAAATGCCTGTTACGGAAGCACTGGGCCAGTCAGAGTCATTTCTGGAGTTTAAGGAGCGACTCTCACGTGTGGCGGGCATTGATCGGCCGGTATTGCTGATCGGAGAACGAGGTACAGGCAAGGAATTGGCGGTCTCAAAGCTGCATTACCTTTCCTCGCGATGGCAGGGTTCGCTCGTGTCATTAAATTGCGCCGCGCTCGCGCCAACTTTGATTGAATCCGAACTATTTGGCCACGAGGCCGGCGCTTTTACAGGGGCCACACGCCGCCGCGAAGGGAGATTCCAGGCAGCAAGCGGCGGGACCCTTTTTCTCGACGAGATCGGCATTATACCGATTGAGGTGCAGGAGAAGATACTGCGCGTTGTCGAGTATGGGGCGTTTGAGCAAGTGGGCAGTTCGGAGGCGATAAAAGTTGATGTTCGAATTATTGGAGCGACGAATGCCGACCTTCCCACCCTCGTAGCGGAGGGGCGAATTAAGGCTGATCTTCTCGATCGTCTTTCCTTCGAGGTGCTCTTTTTGCCTCCATTGCGGGAGCGGCAAGGTGATATCCAACTGCTGGCAAACCATTTTGCTGCTCGGATGGCATTCGAAATAGGGCGGGATGATGTCCCCGAATTCAGCGAGGAAGCCCTTGGGGCGCTGGAGCGACATCCCTGGCCCGGGAATGTGCGTGAGTTGAAAAACGTGGTGGAACGGGCCGTCTACCGATCTGATTCACCATTGATTCAAGACATTGCCTTTGATCCATTTCAGGATCCCTTTCACAAGGGATCAACGCGGGAAGAAATGCAATCGACCAAACCAAAAGTCGATAGTGAAACGGTTCCGGCGCTCCCTGACACGGAGAAGCCTTTTGCAGAGGCCATTCGTGACCTGGAAATACACTTGTTAAAGAGGGCGTTGGAGAAGGCAAGGTTCAATCAGAGAAAAGCGGCGGCGATACTCGGACTTTCCTATCACCAGTTCCGCGGGCTCTACCGCAAGCACAGCGACAGCCTCTGATATATACGTCGGGATGCAAGGGGTCAGCCCCCCAGTAACTTTAATATCTGGAATGCCGCGTGAGAACAACCGTTCATATCAATTGGCATCTCGGGCGCACCTGAATCCAAGCGGGCTGTTTCTGCTCTCGGGCGCTTTGAGGCTTTCGCGATGGGCCGATCTCATATCATTGATATTTCCCTGCCGCGAGGCCACCACGAATAAAATAAAATTCTTCGATCAGGGGACCTTGGAGATTCCCGGAACAATGGTGCTTGTGTCGAGATTGGGAGAGGAGAGTTGAAACCTCTGCGGACGCGGGACAAAACTGTTTGGACAGCCCTCAGGCTGTCGAGGCTTTTGGCGCGACCGCCGGCTCCTTGCGAAAATTTGCGACAGCGGAATCGATCAGTTCATACATTGTTGGAACAACAACAAGCGTAAGAAGGGTGGCGAATGCGAGTCCGAAAATGACGGCGATCGCCATCGGACCCCACCATTGGCTGCTCGAGCTTCCAATGATGAAGCGAAATGCCCGAAAGTCGAAACTGACGCCGATTGCCATCGGCATAAGGCCGAGGATCGTTGTGATAGCAGTGAGCAAAACCGGCCGAAGGCGTATGAGACCGGCCTGCACGAGAGCCTCGCGGCGGGCAATTCCCCTGCTTCGCAACAACTGAATGTAGTCGATGAGAACGATCGCATTATTCACCACAACTCCAGCCAGGCTGATGACGCCAATACCGGTCATGATGATGCCGAACGGCGTGCCGGTGACAAGCAGGCCGATAAATACTCCAATGAGTGACAGGAGAACCGAGACCATTATGATGACGGGCAAGGTCAGAGAATTGAATAGCGTTATAAGCACGAGCGATATAAGAAACAGCGCAACGATGAACGCCTTGAGGAGGAAATCGCTGGCCTCCTTCTGCTCTTTGTCCTGTCCTGTATACTCAATGTTGTAGCCGGTCGGAGGGAGATAGTCGGAAAGCCTTTCCTTCACTTCACGCAACGCGTCATTATCCAGCCTTCCCTCGACTTCGGATGACACCGTGATCACGCGATCCTGGTTTTTTCGAGTGATGGAACCAAGCCCTCCGGCGTATTCCATGCGCGCGAGCGAAGACAGCGGGATAGGCTGTCCCATCGGGCCGGGTACATTGAGCCGCAGCACCTTCTGCAGGTCATCCCGATCTTCCGGTGGAAGACGCAAGGTAATATCGTATTCGTCTTCGCCCTGACGAAAAGTCCCCAGCTTGCGGCCCAACACGGCGGCCTTAATGAAATTGGCAACCATGACGGTGCTGACATCGAGCATCGCGGCTCGATGGCGGTCGACGCGAAAACGGAGTTCCGGTCTGGCTTGCTCGTAGTCATCCTTCAGATCTACGAGCCCCGGAACGGTTTCGATCTTGTTTCTTACCGTTCTTGTTATCTCGGCCAGGATATCGAAATCCTCTCCGGAGATTTCAATGTTGATCGGGGGGTCCTGGGGTGGGCCGTGCTGGCGCTCTTTTACTTCAATCTCGGCTCCCACCAGCCCTGCCAAATCTTGACGTACCTTCTGCATGAGCACTCGAGAGGGTTCCTTGCGGAATTCCATTTCTTTGAAATCTGCGGAAATTCGCGCCATGTGGGAGCCGGACCCACTCCCACCGAATACGCCTCCTGAGGGTCTGGAGCCCACATTGGCGACAGAGAATTCGATGTCGTCATATTTTTCCAGCTTTTTCTCGATGAGTCTTGCCATCTGATCTGTTTTGTTGAGGCTTGTTCCTTCCGGCGCCCGGATATAGATCATCATACTGTCCGGATCTGAAGTGGGGAAAAACTCGAAACCGTGGCCGAACATTCGATACAGGAAAATGGCGCTCACGAGTATGAGTCCACAGAAAAAGAGAGTTATTCCAGGATGATTGAGCGACATATTGAGGGATCGTTCATAGCCGCGCATGAAGACGTTTGTTTTCTTTGCTTTTTTCAAGTTTCGGAGCGCTTTGACCCTCATGAGCCGGGAACAAAGCGCCGGATTAATGATCATGGCAACAAACAGGGAGGCCGAGAGGGTGATGATGACGGTTTTAGGCAAAAAACCCATAAACTTTCCCATGATTCCCGGCCAGAACAGCATAGGCAGGAAAGCGAATATGGTGGTAATCGTTGAAGTGATTACCGGCCATGCGACTTCTGAAGTTGCCTCATGTGCCGCCGTCGTACGGTCTTTACCCTCCTGCATATGGCGGTAGATGTTCTCTACAACAACAATCGCATTATCCACAAGCATCCCGAGAGAGAGGATCAGGCCGAACATGACCACATTGCTCAGCGTTATTCCCACGACCTGCAGTACGGTGAAAGTGATAAGCATGGAAAGAGGAATGGCCATTGCCACGAAGAGCGCGTTCACAAGCCCCATCGAGATAAAGATCACTGCCAGTACCAGCACTAAGCCGGATAAGATATTATTTTCAAGGTCGGAAAGCATTACTCGAACCCATTTGGATTCGTCCATTGAGACAGTGATCTCGATTCCCTCGGGGATCGCTTTTCTCGCTTCGGACAGTATCGCCTTCGTCTCAGTTGTGATACGGAGCGCATTTTCCCCCGCCCGCTTCTGTATGCTGATGGCAACACACTCGCGCCCATTGATTCGCGAATAGCTCTCAGGGTCCTTGAAGGTGTCGCGGATTCGGGCCACGTCGGTCAGGTATACCGGGCTGCCGTTTCTCATCATGAGGATCAGGTTTTGGGCCTCTCGCGGGTTGGAGAACTCGCCGGGGACACGAACCTGAAATTTCGCGTCGGGAAGGTCGATATTGCCTGCCGCCACGTCTGCGTTTTCAGAATCGATAAGCGCCAGCAGTTTCGTCAAGGGAATTTCGTAGGCGGCAAGCCGGTCGGGGTCCGGCTCGATCCGGATCTCCCTTTCGAGCCCTCCAATAACGGCAGCGTCCAAAACGCCGGGAATCGACTCGATGCGATCCTCCAATTCATCCGCAATTGCCTTGAGCCGAACCAGGCCGACGTCGCCCGAAATATTTACGATCATGATCGGGCGGTCGGAAAAGCTGATTTCCGCCACCATCGGGTCGTCGGCATCCTCCGGAAGATCCGACTTGGCCTGATCGACCTTGTCTCGCACTTTCTGCAGGGCGTCGTCAATGTCAACGTCAGGCAAAAACTCAATCGTGATATTGGAAATGCCTTCGGCGGAGACTGACATTATTTCCTCGACATCGCGAAGGCCCTTCAACTTTTTCTCGAGGGGTACGGTGACCGTATTCTCCATGTCTGCGGGGGAGACTCCGGTGTAGGCAGTCATAACGGTGATGAAAGGAACTGATATATCCGGAGCGGACTCGCGGGGGAGCGTGGCATAGTTGTACACTCCGAAAATCACAATCATCGCGATCAGCACGAAGACTGTGGTGCGCTTCCGGATTGCGACGTCGCTTACTATCATTGGGAGGCCTCGATGGAGCCACGCACTTTTACGGATTCACCATCGGCCAACTCACGGTGTCCGTCCACTATGATGTGTTCAGTGGGGTTGACACCCTTTACAATTTGCACGCGGTCGCCGTCGAGAATGCCGAGTTCTACCTGGCGCTCCTCGGCCTTGCCCTCTTTCTCAACGAAAACCACCGCATAGTCTCCCCGGGGGATGACGGAGAAGAGTGGAACAGTGATGGCGTCCGGAATTTCAGTCTTCAGCACCTTGACCGTGGCGATCATTGAGGGGAGGATCTCCAGCTCCGGATTGGGCACTGTTATTTCGACTCGATATGTGCGGGTGGCTTGATCGCCGACAACGCTCGCGTAGGTTACATTCCCTGCATAGCTTTTTCCCTGAAGGAACTCGAACGAGACCTGAACTTTCTCGCCCCGGCGAACATAAGGGATATCTTTTTCCGGCACTCTGATCACTATCTTTGCGGGATTGATTACAACGATGTCTGCAACACGATCACCTTTCCTCAGATATTCGCCGACATCGAAATACAATCTATTCAATACGCCCGCGACAGGCGCACGGACAGTGGCCTTATCAATCTGAATCTTCTCGATTTCAAGCCGTGCGGCGTCGGCGTCGACTTTGGCGCGGCATTGGTCAAGCTGTTCGTCGCTCACTGTTCCTTCGGCATGGAGTTCTTCAAATCGCCTACAATTTTTTGACGAAATATCATACGCGGCTTGTGCCTCCTCCAATCGGGCCGTGAAGGACCGCTGATCTATTCGCAGGATCGGCGCCTGTGGATCGTCTATGGAATCTCCTTCTTTGGGGCCGATCCAGTCGATGCGCCCCTCAACTTCCGCAGGAACCTCAGTGAGAAGGAAAGGCTCTACGGTGGCCGGCAGTTCTATCCACTCCATAAGTGAAGCCGGCCTTATTTCCAGGATTGTTACATCGGTTGTTCGCTCATTTGCTTGTTGTTCCGTAGATCTCGTGGGAATCGGAACGAGAAGCAGACCAACTGCCACACCAATCAAGATGAGGATGAGGGCCCCGCCAGTGATTATCCTTTTTCTTGCCATCGGAAACACTCCAAATCTCAATTTTTCAGCGGGCAATTGAGCCGTCAGCTCCCAGACCGCTGATGATATCGGTCACAATGGTGCGGGGGAGTTCGGAAGGAAGTTCCCCTCGGCCATCCACATAACGCATCACATACGTGTTTATTATTCCTCTTAGATAATTCACGGTTGCCTCCGCTTTGTCAGGTCGAATCAGTCCTGCATCGGAAGCGCGTTTCATCAAATTTGTCAGAATCCGAAAATTTTCAATGGAATAAGACTGGAAATCATAGTTGATCTTCTTTCGGTCCGGTCCGAAGTTTAAAGCGTACATGAATCGCACAAACATGACGTTCCTTCTGCAGAAATCAAACTGGAGATCCACCATGCGGATTAATTGCTCAAACACGTCCTCGGAGACTTCTTCGCACACTTCCCGCAGTCGGTGCTGAAGGCTTTCCAGGCCGGATTGGATGATATATTGACAAAGATTCTCCTTGCTCTTAAAATAGTAGTAAATAACCGGTTTGCTCACCCCGGAGGCTTCAGCGATCTCGCGCATGGATGTTGCGGCATAACCTTTTTCTGATAAGATACTTATAGCGTTTTCCTCGATGATCTTTCTCGTGGAGATCAAGTTTGATTTTGAACGATTGTTTGCGGTGCTTGTCATCCAGGGTGTTCTCCTATCTACCTACCGGTAAGTATACACAATTCAACGCCATTTGTCAAGGCTTATGAGACAATCTGTCTGCCTGTGCGTGGCCGCCTGCACACAGGTGGGCGAAGGACGCAAGGAAAAAATATAGCAACCACGGATGTCACGGATTACACAGATTTTTCCCCAATCCCTTTTCGTTTTCACCCTTTCGCGGTGCGGACGGGTTGGGGCAAATGCGGACAGCTTGCGGACAGGTTTTTTCTTGCCTCCGCATGGCGTTGCCGGCAAGGCCGAGGGCTGAAATTGCCTGATTTTCCAAGCCATTTCGGGGGCCACTCCAATTGCCTGCGGACAGGTAGACCGGGTAGACCGGTTTTTTTGCGCTTTTACGTTTACAGACAAAAGAGATGAGCCGAACCGCCCGCCTAGCTGCGAGGCTGGCGA
>CAYZZY010000074.1:0-11865 GCA_964482745.1 uncultured bacterium | reverse complement strand
AGGGTTTCCATTGCGTTGCAGACGCCGGGCCTCTGCACTTTCGCGTTCATGCAGATGTCTTCGGCCATGTCGAGGACGGCAAATTCGTCAACGTACGTGTGGCAAATCCCTTCATAATGCATTATGACCGGGATTGTCGACGTCTCGACGACAAGTTTGATAAGCGGTTTGCCGCCGCGCGGTATGATGAGATCGATAGAGTCGTTGAGTTTGAGCATCAGGCCGACGGCCGCACGGTCGGTCATCCGGAGGAGCTGGACGCAGTCTGCGGGCAGCCCTGCCCGTACAAGCGATCCGGAGACGACGTCTGCAATCGCGGAGTTCGACTCGATTGCTTCGGAACCGCCGCGAAGGATGATGGCGTTGCCGCTTTTCAGGCACAGTCCGGCGGCATCGACCGTGACATTGGGCCGCGATTCGTAGATGAAACCGATCACCCCGATGGGAACGCGCACTTTGCCGATACGCAGCCCGTTCGGGCGTTTCCACATCCTTATCGTCTCGCCCACGGGATCGGGAAGGTTGGCGATTTCCTCAAGGCCGGCCGCCATCGCCTCGATACGGTCGCCTGTCAATGTCAGCCGGTCGACCATCGCGCCTGAAAGTCCCGCCTCTTTTGCGTTTTTGACGTCAATGCGGTTTCTCTCCAGGATCTTTTCTTCGTTGGCGCGCAGGTCATCCGCCATGAATCTGAGTGTCGTATTTTTTTGGCTGGATGAAATCTTTGCAAGTTCGCGAGCCGACGCGCGCGCGCGCCGAGCGATATCGATGAGCGTTTTATTGAGTTCGGTCTGTTCGGTCACTTTTCGATCTCCATGTTCATGGTGCGGCATAGCCGCATCCAAAGGTTGGCTCTGGGGGCAAAGTGCCGGGGACAGTCCCGAATCTACGAGTCACGCCAAGGCGTGACTCCGTAATTCTTGGGACAGTCCCCTTCAAGCTTGGATACAGTCCCCGCCGCCATACATATCTTACATCATTGAACTTAAAGAAGACGCCGCATGAAAATCGTAAAAAGAATGAACCAAATTGAAGGAAAATAGCACAGTGCGGACGTGGTTTTCCATTCTTTTCAGAGGACTGCGAGATTGTCTCTATGGACCACTTCGTCGTAGTCCTCTTTGCCGAGCAGTTCGGGGATCTTGCTCGTGTGGTGTCCTTTAATTGTGCGGACTTCTTTTGCTGAATAGTTCGTAAGTCCGCGTGCTATCTCTTTATTGTCCTCGCTGAGAATGCTGATGACGTTCCCCTTTTTGAATTCGCCGTTGACCTCGACTATTCCCGAAGGCAGCAGGCTTTTTCTGTCCTTAACGAGTGCGCGCCGGGCGCCGTTGTCTATCTTCACGCTTCCGCTGGGCGATGAACTGAACGCGATCCAGCGTTTTCGTCCGGTCACCCCTTCGCTTTTGGGATGGAAATAAGTGTACCTGGAAGCGCCGGTCGAGATATCACGCAGAATGTGCTTGCGTTCGCCGTTGGCCAGAATCATTCCGATGCCCGAAAGCGTGGCGATGCGAGCCGCCGCCAGCTTTGCGGCCATGCCGCCGACGGAAGTCTCCGCGCTCGCGGTCCCGCACATCTTTTTCAAGTCGTCGGTGAGATCGTTGACCTCCTCGATCAGCACAGGGACGTCGGTCTTGCGCGGATCACAATCATACAGGCCGTCGACATTGGACAGAATAATCAGCAGGTCGGCCTGCATTTTGGAGGCGACTACCGCCGCAAGCGTGTCGTTATCGCCAAAGGTAATCTCGTCCACCGCAACGGTGTCATTTTCATTTACAATCGGCACAATATTCTCGTATTGGAGCAGCGCCGACAGCGTGTTCCTCGCGTTCAGGTATTTGCTCCGCTCGTCAAGATCGTCTTTCGTAAGAAGTATCTGCGCGACGCGAAGGCCGTACTCGTTGAACAGGTCCTTGTAGAAATGCATGAGCTTGCTCTGGCCGATGGCCGCGGCGGCCTGTTTCTGAGGGAGATGCCTGGGCCGTATCTTGAGGCCGAGGACCCCCATGCCCGCGCCGATGGCGCCGGAGGATACGAGTATGACTTTTACGCCATGTCGGATCAGTTCGGCGATATCTTCGACGATCGGGCGCATCTTCTCCGTATCGAGAAATGCACGTGAGGAAGATATCAGCGTGGTGCCGACCTTCACAACCAGCAGTTTCTTGTCATCCAAGCTTATATTCAATTTCGTAATCCTTGATCCGCAGCGTAATGAGTCCGTTGGCGCCCTCGCGTTTGAGCGCGGCATCGATGCCGAGACGCTCGAGCTTGTGGCAGAGGTGCGCCACGGCTTCCCTGTTCTCGAAATCTGTCATCGAAGCCCATTTCTCCGGTTTGGCGCCCGAGAGTTCAAACCGCTTTCCCTCTCTCCGCACGCTGAATTCAGGCTGAAAAGTATAGTGCTTTTCGAATTCGATGGTCGGAGCCGCGGCGGGCGCAGTCTCTCTCTGCTTTCCAACCGCTTCGGTCATCGATTCAATCAGTTTCTCCAGCCCGTCTCCCTCGAGAGCGGAAATCAAAAACGCCGATTTTCCCTGTTTTTCGAACGACCCCTTGACCTTCTTCCAGTTCTCTCTGGCTGCGGGGAGATCCATCTTGTTCACGGCCACAATCTGTGGCTTGCGGATGAGTTCCTCATTGTGAAGGCGCAGTTCATTCATGAGCGTTTCATACTCTTCCGAAGGATCCGGCCCGCTTGCGTCAAGCAGGAAAACGAGCACTTTTGTTCGCTCGATATGGCGCAGAAAATCATGGCCGAGGCCGATTCCCTCGTGTGCCCCCTCGATGAGGCCGGGAATGTCGGCTACCACAAACCGCGTATAGTCGGCCGTGTCGACGACGCCGAGATTCGGCGAGAGCGTGGTGAACGGATAGTCGTCGATTCGTGGATGCGCCTGGCTTATCCTGGAAAGAAGCGTCGACTTGCCGGAATTGGGGAGACCGATAATGGCGATGTCAGCAATGATTTTCAGCTCGAGCCTGAGGTTGCGGCTTTCGCCGGGCGATCCCAACTCTGCAAACCTGGGAAGGCGGTTGCGGGCGTTCGAGAGCCCCGCGTTTCCGCGACCCCCCTGTCCTCCGCGGGCGGCTACGAACGAGTCTTCGCTGTGGACAAGGTCCGCAAGAGGTTCGCCGGTGTCGGCATCGATCGCAATTGTCCCCGGTGGAACCTGCACGATCTTGTCCTCGCCCCTTTTTCCATGCTGGTCCTTGCCCTTTCCATGCACACCTCTTTGGGCGCGTTGAAGCGGATTGTATCTCAGATCGAGGAGTGTGGCGATGCCGGGATTGACCTTGAGGATCACGTCGCCGCCGTCGCCGCCGTTGCCGCCATTAGGGCCTCCGCGCGGGACATATTTTTCGCGGCGGAAACTGGTGCACCCTTTGCCGCCGTCACCGGCCTGCACTGTGATTTTTACCCTGTCGACGAACATAGGCGTGGCATTGGCTTTTGGCTCGGCCCTCGGCCGGCGTGTGGCTGGAAGTGTCGGAGTGAAGGCGTTGGTGGAAAACTAGTCCCCTACAGGGGAAACACAGATCTTCTGCTTCTTCTTTCCGGTCCTGACGAAGCTCACAGCGCCGTCTATCTTTGCAAAAAGGGTGTGGTCGCGGCCCATTCCGACGTTCTCTCCCGGAAAAAAGACAGTCCCGCGCTGACGCACCAATATGTTGCCGGCCTTCACTATCTGGCCTCCAAACCTTTTCACGCCCAGTCGCTGTGAATTACTGTCACGTCCGTTGCGAGAACTCCCACCGGCTTTCTTATGTGCCAACGAATTTCACCTCCCAAAATAACGTAGAACGAAGCTGAGCCCTGGCCGTATCGCATGCTGCGGCGCCCGTGACGGCCTCGCGGAAATCATGCGTGAATCTTTGTGACCTGAAGCTTCGTGAGTTTCTGGCGATGACCGGTTTTCCGCCTGTATCCCTTGCGGCGCTTGAACTTGAGAACAACGATCTTCTTGCTCTTCTCCAGGCCGAGAATCGTTCCTTCGACCTTGACCGATTCGAGTTCCTTCTTGTCGACGACGGTGTTTCCGTCCTTCTCGACCAGTTTCACGTCGTCGAACGTCACCGTATCACCGATCTCAGCCTTCAGTTTTTCGACTTTGATGATATCGCCCTCGGCAACTTTATACTGCTTGCCTCCGGTCTTGATTATGGCAAACATGCCTTACAGCCCCTTTCGAAGAGATCGTACTAAAACCAAAAGAAATTGGTAGCCCCTAGGGGAATCGAACCCCTGTTTGATGGCTGAGAACCATCCGTCCTAGTCCACTAGACGAAGGGGCCACATAAAAAGCGCCGGCGTTATGTGTATGCTCTGAATCACCCGCGCCGACACAGATGAAACATTATAGCACATTCGCGGAAAAAGTCAAGCAAAAATGCAGGTACGGATGGTGTAACGACGGGATTCACAGTATGTTAGCGGTCCCAGGGCTATCGCCGCAGTCAGCCAAGAGCGATTTCTGAGATGTCTTTGACCTTGATGGTTCCTTCCAGCGCCTCGTCTTTGACGGCATCCTCGAACATCTTCGCGCAAGTGGGGCAGGCGACTGCCAGTATTTCTGCGCCTGTGTCCGCGGCTTCCCGAATTCGAATACGGGATGGACTGTTTTCGCCTCCGCCAATGATATCGGTAAAGAAGTTGCCGCCTCCACCGCCGCAGCAAAGCGCGTTCTTCTTGATTTTGGCCATTTCTTTCAGCCTGACGCCGGGGATCGCCCGCAATACAGTGCGCGGTGCGTCGAACTCGCCGTTGTGCCTTCCGAGATAGCAGGGATCGTGATAGGTCACCTTGGCTTCCATTCCCGAAAACGCAGTCCTTCCCTCCTTGACCAGATGAGCCAAAGCCTGCGTGTAGTGCATCACCTCGATGTTCCCAACAAGCGAGGGGTATTCGTTCTTGAAGGCATTATATCCATGCGGGGAAAGCGTGATAATCTTCTTAACCCCGATTTCCTCGAACAGGCGGGAATTGTCCCGGGCGAGCGACTGGAAGAGTTCCGATTCGCCCAACACCTTCACTTCATTTCCGTCGCATATCTCCCTGTCGGCAAGGATTCCGAACGAAAGGCCGGTCTCTTTCAGCAGCGTCGCGACGCTGCGCGCTATCTTCTTTCCTCTCTCGTCATAGGAGCCCACGCATCCGACATAGAAAAGGTAATCCTGGCCGGAGTATGGCTCGATGTCGAGACCTTCGGCCCATGCTCCCCGGTTTGCGCTTGCCTCCTTGTATGGATTTCCATGAACATGGATGCCTTTAAGGTAGTCCCTGACGGACGGCGGGGCCAGTCCCTTGTCGACCATTTCTTCACGGGCTTCTATGAAGATTTTCACGAGATCTTCTTTGAAACTCAGTGCGCAGTGTTCGACACAGTTTCCGCACGTTGCACATGAATAGAAGATCTCGGCCAGGCGCTCGCTCGATTGGACTTCGCCGTTTCTCCACGCCCTCAGGAGCCACATCCTCCCGCCGGGTGAATACGTCTCAAACCAGAACTTTCTATAGGTGGGACAGTTGAAGTCCTCGAAGTCCTGCGTGAATTTGCAGTAGCCGCAGCGAAAGCATCGGTGAACGATATCGGCGTATTCCACCTATCTCACCTCCCAGTTCCCGGGATTCATGATCCCGTTGGGATCAAGGACCGAGCGAACCTTGTTCATGAGTTTGCTGGTTTCGGGATCCATCTTTTCGAGGATAAGCTGCTGCGCGGGTTCCTCTGCCTTCCATGGAATTCCGCCCAACTCCAAAACGGCAATATTGGTTTCGTGCAACGCCTTTTGCATTTTCAGGCGATCTTCGTCATCTGCCCGGTTGAAGGCGTACGCATAGGCGAACATTATGCTGTGCCCCCTTCCGATGGTCCGGACCGCCATCGCATACGGCGTGTCATATTTCGTGGCGATTTCGATCCCCTTCTTGTGCGCCTCGGCAAAGAGCCCGAGGGGCATGATCGCGCCGACGTATTCGAATCCGCCGCCCTTTTTCGTATCGGAGATTTTTGTCATCTCGCGCATCGGTGTTTCGAGGAAACGGCCCTTGGCCATAGTGGGGATAAACATGAAGCCGCCTTCTTTGTCGTTGACATAGCTTCGAAGCGTCTCGCGGATCGTTCGCTTCTTGAGATCCATTTCGGCTTCGGAGTTGGCCGTCAGCGAAATGATTGTGATCTGCAGTCCCTCCATATAATGCGGCTCCGCCGTTGCGGAAACATTCAAGTCCTCGGCCATCTCCGTGCCGGTTATCTTGAAAAGGATGTCAGGCAGATATTCCGGATTCTCTGTGATGAAGAGCATGACATCCTTCAGCTTCGGATTCGGATAAAGCTTGATGGCAAGTTTCGTGACGACGCCGGTTGTGCCGTGCCATCCGACGAAAAGGCCCGCGAGATCGGGCAGCGGCGCGCGCGAGAACCAATAGGGAGAGGTCGAGCATGAGCCGATCTTACATATCTCTCCGGTGGGCAACACCACTTCCAACCCGTTGAGCATCTCGGAATGGAAACCGGTCGCCTGCGAGAGGTGGCCCGAACCATGAATCAGGACGTTGCCCGCTATGGTGGCCGCGGGCGGTGAGTCCGGCATCGAATGTTTCAGGTGAGGATAATTCTTTCTGAGATACGCCTGCAGCATTCCCTGCGAGACGCCCGCCTCGACAACGACGTATCTGCTGGCCTCGTTGACCTCAAGGATCTTGTTCATCCGCTTCATGTCCATAACGATGCCGCCCTTGAGCGCCCTCGATATGCCGGAAAGCGCCTGGCCTCCGCCGAGCGGGATGACCGGTATCTTCTCGCGGTTGGCGAGATGGATCACCGCCTGAACCTCTTCGGGCGTCCCTGGCATCGCGACATAATCCGGTTCCTTCGGGTCCATCGTGCCACCGTCCCGAGAATAGAAGAAGGCCTCCTCGGGCTGATCGGATACAAAGTCATCTCCAACTATCTCGGCCAACGCGTCATATACCTGGCTCATCGGATCAGTCCCCCCATCCTCTCAACTGCTCGCCAAGGGCAAGGCGGCAGAGATCGCTCAGAAGCAGCGGCATCATGCCATTGTTCGCGACACGCTCGCCCAGCGCAATGAAACAGAACTGGCAGTTGAACACGCACGTCGTGGCGCCGGCTTCGCCCATGTCGTCGATATTCCTCTTTTGCACATCTTCGACGAGGTCGTCCTTACCCTGGGCCAGGATGACCCCGCCGCAGCAGAGAGCGTTCTCGCGATCATATTTCCTTTGTACGCGCTCGACCCCGATCAATTCGAGAATGTCGTCGACAAAATGCTGGGTGTCGGGAATCAGGCGGTTCGAGCACGGGCGCTGGTACGCGACCTTCATCCCGAGTGGATTGATCTCGTTCTTTCGCTCTTTCATCCTTTCCAGGAGGAACTCGAAGAAATACACCGGCTTGAAAGGAACGTCAATGCCGAATGCCGGGGCCCACGATTTGTATGTGCCGTAGCATTCATCGTGGAAGCACATGAATTCATCGACGTTATTGGGTTCGAGGAAAAGCTTTTGGATGTTCTCGATGCTTTTCGGGACGCGTTCCTTGATGACGGAATTTTTCGCGAAATGCAGAAACATCAGGTTACAGAAGATGTCGTTGCCTGCGATGGTTGAGGCATCTTCGAAGAGCCGGCCCTGGATCGAGTATTTCTCGAACATTCCGAAGGCGCACATGTTGATGATGGGCGCCTGGAGGTCGCGGGGCTCCGCCTTTCCATCGGGTCCCATCATCCTTACCTGCTGTTTCTCGATCGGCTTTGGAACCGGATGGAAACCTCTTGCCTCCTGAAGCTCCACGAGCTGATAGAAAGGGTGGTTGCCGTACGGGCAATACTCCTCGCAGGCGTAACAGGTGATGCAATCTGCCAAAACATGCGTATCCTCGCCCCGAATGATCTTCCACCGCTCCTCTTTTGCCTTCTCAAGGTCGAAGTCCATGTACTGGCATCTCATGAGACAATCGTATGTCTCACATGCCTCGCACAGGCTTTCATCGAATTGGAGTTGATACACGCGACCTCCTCCTTATGCTCTTTGTCGAAAAAGGAAACAACTCCCGCACGCATGCAGACCCGCCATGCAGCAGGCCGGAGAGAAGACTTCTCTCGGAATTCCGGGGTGATACTTCCCGCCGTGGGCCCTTGTTATTTCGTCAGATAATTGAGTAAAGGCGCAACCGGAGAGATCGAGCCCTTACGGCACCCAGAATGGGCCGGTTTTCCCGATCGCCTTCAGGGTTGCGAAAAACTCTCCCATATATTCGGGGACGCGCGAAACGTAGTCGGCATCCATTCGCCTGCGGAAGAAATTGACGGAAAACAGCTTGACAAGATCGGGGAGCGTAATCATTCCGTCCTCATTCTTCTCATCATAATCAGCCCAGCTCTTGAGATGTTCTTCCGACCGGAAGAAGAGCATGGTGCTTCAGGCAAATGCCGCGTTTTCCATCCATTTCAGGAATGGGACGGAAACGTGCCCTATCAATCCTTCCGGGTCAGCGCTAAGGATTTCGCCGTCCTTTATATCGACCCGGATCGGCTCTCCGCAATCCAGACATGGAGAATCGATTTGGACGGTTTTTCCGGGGAAAAGCCAGCAGACCGCCAGCGATTCAAACGCTCACTGGCCGAACCACTTTTGCTGACCGTCGATAGTGATACGGAACTGGGTGGGAAGGTTGTTAAAGGGGGCCATCGAAACGATGTAGTCGGTCTTCGGATACAACCATCCGGGCACTCCGGCGTTGATTAGATCGTGGAGGGCCTTTCTGCCTTCCTGGATGGAAACGCCCAATCCTTTGGCTATTTCCGTGTAGTGTGGCGCCTGCCCGGTTGCCACCATCTGCTTCATGATGATGTTGAAGGTCTTGTCCAGCAGGCTTGGTTCATTCATGGGTCCTCACCTCCCTGTGTTGAAATAAATCAAGCTACACGATGGTTAAAGGACAATGATGCCCCGTCTGGTTCAGGCGCCGGGGACTGTACCAATTTACGGCCCGAGCTTGCCGAGGGCGTAGAATAGGGACTGTACCCAAAGCCGTTTATCCCGTACCTGGAGAGGGCAACGATACTACATGGAGATACCAGGGTGCTGATGGGTATGAGTATATCAGAAAACCAGGACAATTGCACGAACGGGTTCTGTGGGTGGAGAAAGATTCGGCTGCGGAAATGAGTGCAGTTTTGGATAAGACTATAGCTTAATGGATTCTTTCTACTTCTCTCATTGCGGA
Source organism: uncultured bacterium (assembly GCA_964482745.1). Taxonomy (GTDB): domain Bacteria; phylum Abyssobacteria; class SURF-5; order SURF-5; family SURF-5; genus CAYZZY01. Next base: position 2,608 of record CAYZZY010000074.1, on the reverse strand, counting down.
TTTCTTTTCCAGCAGCCAGTTCCTTAGAATATCTCGATCATGAGCAGTAAAATCGACGAAGTTAATACCGGCTTCAAGCATTGAATCCTCATATTTATAGCTATTCGATACCCAGACTACCCTGCCTGTCACAGCGTCAAATCCCAGGCTTTTAAAGGTTTCGGATTGAAAGCTGATTATCTCGCCCATTTTCAGCGCAGTGCCTGTCAGAATCCTCATGCCACTCTCGCCGATATCCAGGATCTCGCTCTCCACAGTCATTTTCGTTTTTTCGGAAACATCGATTCGGAAGAACTTCCTGTTTTCAGTCCCCGCTTTCCTCCCGATGAGAATCGATTCCATTTTGGGTATCACGATGGAAGGATCGAACGGTTCGGCGATCACATCGGTGACACCGGATTGGATTGCATTTATAACATCCGCATGGGATATTTCGTGGCCAAGCAGCATGATCTTGACGTGCTCCTTTTTCTCTCGAATTTTTTGCGCGAGCGAGAAGACCTCACGGTTTTCCGGACTATGGCTCAGTATGACCAACCTCAAAGTGGAACGCCCAAGATTCTTCAATAGCTCGTGAGGATCAGACACCGACACAATCTCATGACCGATATTCTTTAATGCGGCACGCACCGCTCCTTCAAGAAGTTTTTGTGGGATGTAGCAGAGAACAAGGGGATGGACCTCTTTTTGTTCTTTCTTTTCCATTTCGACTCTGGAAAAGCCTCCATCACCGTTCCTGCAAGATTCCAGCGCACTAACAACGGACCTGGCATCAAGATACCGCCTATCGGGGTCTCTCTCCAGCATTTTTTCAATAATCCCTGCAATTTTCGGCGATAAACCTGGTTGTTCATGGAGGGAAACCCTTGGGGGATCTGTGATCTGCCTAAGTAATATCTCGGCAGGCGTCTTTCCGGATAGGAGCGGCCTGCCAACGATCATCTCATAAAAAATCAAACCAAGACTATAGATATCTGATCGATTATCAACAATCGAGTCGGAACACTGTTCGGGCGACATGTACAAGGGCGTGCCAACGAAGGTGGCCGTCGCATCCCTGGAATCAGCTGACAGGATCTTTGCAATACCGAAGTCTGCAACGAGTGCCCGGCCAGTCGACTCACTCAATATATTGCTGGGTTTCAAGTCTCGATGAATTATATTCCTCCGATGGGCGTAATCTGCGGCATCACACACCTGGACCATGTATTCAACCGCTTCCTCAACTCCCAGTCGGCCTCTTTCAACCAGCACAGAGGAAAGGGAGGGGCCATCGATATATTCAAGTACAAGGTATGGGCATCCTTTGTATTCGCCCGTATTAAATATCTTGACGATATTGTCGTGTGAGAGCCTTGCCAGTGCTTTCGCTTCACGGCTGAATCGTTCCGCAAACTTGGGATTCTGCGCATATTTTGGGTCGGGAATTTTGATAGCCACATTTCGCTCAAGAGAAGTGTCAAATGCGCGATACACCGATCCCATTGCGCCATGGCCAATCAACTCAACCACATGAAACATGCCGATATGCTCATCGATTATTTGATCCCGCACGATTGACATTTCTTAATTGCCCCCGGCCGGCTTGCTGAGCCCTCTTATAACGACCCAGGTCTGTAACCATTTCATCCGGCCTGGAAAGGTGATTGCGCTGTTTGCCCTTACACCATTTCCAATTTAGTTCCCATCGCGGAGGTAAAAGCCTTCACGACGTCTGGATCAAACTGCTCTCCGCTGGCGCGCTTTATCTCTTCCATTGCCTGCCAGGGCTGTATCCCTTTTCTGTAAGGCCTGTCTGTGGTCATCGCATCAAAAGCATCGGCAACGGCAACAATTCTTGTGCCTATTGAGCTTAGATTGTCTCTATCGGCGGCCGAAGCTTCCAACATGGTGAAATGCTTGTGGTGTTCAAGAACAATTGGGACGGCATCTTTCAAAATGCTTCCAACCGACAGTAACAGCTTTGCCCCGTTCTCAGAATGCTCTGCGACCTTCTGCATCTCTTTCTCTGTCAAACTGGCTGCTTTGTTGATCAGTTCCGCGCTCACTTCAATCTTCCCTATGTCATGAAGAAGTGCTGCGACGCGTATGTTCTCGACCTCTGCCTTGGGGAGTTCCATCGTAATGGCTATGTCCATTGCATGTTCTGCGACACGTACTGAATGACCCTTTGTGTAAGGGTCAGTGGATTCAAGATACTTCACCAGGATCTCGAGCACGCCTAAATACGCTTTCTGCAGTTCATCTATTTTTTTCTGTTTGTCCTCGTACAACGTACCGACGATATAGCTGGTTAACAGGAGAAATCCGCTCCAGCCGCTTAAGCTGCTTATCAGATAGCCCATTCCTCTGTCCGAGATGAAGGTCTCGGAGTTAAGGATGCTGAACAGGACCACAACCGTTATGCTGAGAACGGCCGAAAGGACCGAAGCCCGCCTGCCGATAAAATAGCCTGCCATAAGCACAGGAAGGTAGTAGAAGTTGAGCATCATCATCTTCTCATCTATAAAATAGCTGGTGCAGATGACGCTCAAAAGCACAACCAAAACGGTTATCTGCTCAAAATTCTCAACAAAATATGCCTTTATCCGTTCCATTAGTAATCCCT
>CAYZZY010000073.1:0-12025 GCA_964482745.1 uncultured bacterium | reverse complement strand
CCCCCCCCCCCCCCCCCCCCCCCCCCCCCCCCCCCCCCCCCCCCCCCCCCCTGTCGGCAATTGTTGGAGCCCGGGGAAGGAGGCAAAATGCCGAATGGAGACTCAGGAGGCAATGACGCAGCATCTGTGAGGATAACAGATATCGGTCATTCGACCATGCTCATTGAATTGGCCGGGTTGAAGATCCTCACCGACCCATGGTTTACCGATCCGATTCTCGGCGTTGTTACGCATCCGCGCGGCATGGGAATGAGCATCGAAGAGATTCCGGAACTCGATTTGATCCTCATCTCTCACGGCCACTTTGACCATTGTGATCTCAAGGCCATTTCAAAGTTGAACAGGTCTGCCGTCGTCATCGTTCCCGATGAAAAGACGGCGGCGCGCGTGCGGAAACTTGGATACTCCAAAATTACGATTCTGGCGCCGTGGGAGTCGAGGTTCGTTTCGAGAGTAAGCGTTACGGCGCTGCCTGCCGACCATGTTGCGCCCGAGTGCGCATATATCATATCGTATGAGAATCAGACGATATATTTCGGCGGCGACACACGTTATGTAAAAGATTTTCCGGCAATCGGAGAAAAGTTCGATGTAACCGTGGCCCTCCTGCCGATGAATGGGCTCAGTTTTCCTCTTGCCGGCAGGGTAGTGATGGATCCCGTGGACGCGGCCGAGGCCGCCGTTCAACTAAAAGCTCGAGTTGTCATTCCGATCCACTACAACATCTCATTGACGATCCCGTTCCTCAAGAGTCTCTTTGACCGGAGCGCCCCGGGAACCCCGGAACAGTTCGCTCAGGAAGTCAAGCGATGCAATAGACATATTAAAGTTGTCGCGTTGAGGCCGGGGGAAAGCTGGGAAAGCGAGTGAAGTTCCTTGTGAAGGCGCGAGTGGTTCGGATACTGGAAGGCGGGGTGTGCCCATTGGGCATCAAAGTGGGTGACGAATTTGACCTGAGTCGCAACAGCCCGCCGCTGTGCCACTGGGCTTATAATGCCCTCTATCCTCTAACGTGCATCTTTACCTATGGCGGGAAGCTGCCATGGGGGGACGATCCCGACCGTACTGAGTTCTGCTGCCCTGACCCCAACAATCCGGTTGTTTTCGAAGTCTGGCGCGAGCCGGAGCAAGAATGATTCGCTTTGTCGAGCAGCCCCGTTAATCCTCTCCCAGTAGTTGCACAAACTCTCGAAATAGGTCCTGGTCGAGTTGATCTCCCATCTCGTTCCGCATTATCTGCAGAGCCGGAAATGAGTGCTCCGCCAATTTGTAGGAACGCTGCGTGGTGAGCGCGTCGAAGATATCCGCAAGTGACGCGATGCGGGCGAATTGATGTATCGCTTTTCCTTTTAGACCTCGAGGGTAACCCGAACCGTCAAGTTTTTCGTGGTGGCTGGCCACAATTACCCGCATCGCCTCATTCAATTGTCCGGACTCTTGCAGCAGGTCAAGCCCGTTTTCGGGATGCTTTTTCATCAGCACCCATTCTTCTTCAGACAGCGGGCCCGGCTTGTTCAGTATCTGCTGGTCTATCAGACTCTTCCCGATGTCGTGGACGATAAGGCCTGAGCCAAGCGCGTTGATTTCCTCCCGGCTGTAATAGCCGAGCTGGTTGGCCAGGGCAATGCCGAATACGGACACGTTTACGGAATGCGTATACGTGTAGTAATCGAACGAGGTCGTTGCCATCAAGCTGAAAAGCGCCTGAGATTCATCAAGCAGGTAGTTGGTCATATTCGATATGACCGCCCTTGATCGTTGAATGTGCTCGCCTGATCGTGGGTTCTCCAAAAGGTCTTCCACGAGTCCGGTCGCGCAAGAGTATGCTATACTCGATTTCTCTTCGACAGGGACCGACTCATCCGCGATAATCGCATCGAGATTCTTCTCGATATATACCTGGTATTCCTTCCTGTCTGAGATATCGATGTAGAGTTGCTCGATTCCGTGATCGGTCAGATTCCTGCGAACGCGGTCTGTGAACGATATGTCTCTCCTGCGGTAAAGAACATATACTTCTTCCGAGTCGATAGTTGTATGGCGGATATAGATGTCGAAATTCGTAACCGTGTTGATGCGAAGGCTATGAAGAGATATCGGAGAGTACGCTCCGGGTATATCCTGAATTGTGCCTTTTTCCATATTAGGTTGCTGCCATATTGTCAGGTGGTTCACTCGAGGTCAAGCACACATCGAAATCCGATATAGGCGTAATTCTGTTCTTGCGGTCTGGCGTCTGGCTCGCCGGGCAGGGCGCAGAAGCGCATCGAACAGCGCGCCAGAAAATCGTTGCCGTTGTAATAGGAACCGCGAACAACTTTTTTCTTGGGGTCGAAATTGACCTTCTCCGACTGGTTTCCGGGATAAGCGATAAAATCACTGGAGGTCCATTCCTGTGCGTTCCCGGCCATATCGAATGCGCCATAGGGGCTCTTGTCCCCCTGGTAACTGCCTACCGGCGCGGTGTCGGTTCCAAGATTCACGTGCTTTCGATCGAATATGTTTCCCCACGGCCATTTTCTTCCGTCGACGCCGCGGGAAGCCTTTTCCCATTGCTTTTCGGTCGGGAGTCGTTTGCCGGCCCATTTGGCGTAGGCACGTGCGTCGTGCCAACTGATGCCGGTCACAGGGTGATCGGCCTTGTCGGGTAGGAAATCATGGTCGGGTCTGAACTTCGCATAATCAGCGTTTGTGGCCTCGTATTTGTCAATCAGGAATGGCTCGAGGTATACGGTATGCTCGGGTTTCTCCGCTGCCAGCAGCGCCAATCGGCTCACTCCCTCCCGCCGCGAAGGATCCACAGGCATATTGTAGGCGTCGCTGTCGTTGTCGTTGCCCATCGGGAAATTGCCGCCGGGAACATACACCATCTCCGGATGCTCCCTGAGCAGGAGAGGCACGTTGGGAACGACGTCATTCACTCCCTGTTTCGGGGCCTCCTTTTCAAAATCTGAGGTCGAAATATCACGGGCTGTTTCCACTTTTGGGATGGAGAAGAGCGCCTGCGTCAAATCTTCAATCCTGGCGGGAATATCGTTGACGCTGTCTGCCCAGGCGCGTTCCACACGTGTGCGATCGATATTCGCAAGCTCGGTCATTCTGAGCGTTATGCTGTATTTCCCGTTCCAGAGGAAAATCTCTCCGCCCAAAACATGAGTCGAACCTATTGATTTTGTGAGACTCCATGCATCTGAGGGGGTAATCTCATAGGCCTTGAGGGGCGATCTGAGCCTTGCCAGTTGCGCCGCCTGGTTGCCCTTGATAAACTGAATATGGGGCGCCGCTCGAACAACGGAGTCCGTAAGCCATCTCGTGACAATCGCATCTGCGTTCTGTACCCCGATGTCGTTTTCAATGCGGATATCGAGGATAACGACCTTCTGCTTCGGGGCAGCGGCTAAAGAAACCGTTGCTGCCATACAGAGAATCAGTCCACCGGCACAGATGCGGAGGATGCCTCTGTGTATTTCAATGCGTAGTTTATTCATATGTGATTGAGGACAATTTTAGAGTAAATAAACAGAACTGTCAATCGAGATGGGTGCTTTATATTGCGCTTTGGGGGCAGGGCGGACGAAAAAATATGTTTCGAGCACTGCAAGCCTTCCCTTCATGGATGCGAGTCCCAAAGCGATTGATTGTTGTGTCTTCAGCGCCGATAGGTGACATGCTCCAACAAGCCTTGATATACTATAAAAGCGAACTATAGCGTGGTCTGGAGAGCAAGGAGGAATCCATGAATGTCTATCAGTGCAAGATTTGCAGGGATCCGTATGTGGGCAACACAAAACCTTCAAATTGTCCTTTCTGTGGTGCGCCCGCCAAGTACATCATTCTCGCCGAAAACTGGGTGGAGCCTGAGGTCCCCGAACTGACTGACGTTTCCAGAAAACATCTTGAGGCATCCTTGAAACTCGAAACGGACAATGTCCAGTTCTATCGATGCGCAATGAACGCCGCGAAGGACCCGATGGCAAGAGCTATGTTCAAGGCCCTTTCACGAATCGAGGCCGAACATGCTTCCACTATATGCAAACTGCTTGATCGACCCAAGGCCGCCTTCGAGGATGATCCCTGCTCCTGCACCGCTACCTCATCCGAGGAGCATCTTGAAGAGGCGCTCAGGCGCGAGGAGAGCGCCGTCAGATTCTATACTGCCGCGGCCGACTCGGCAACCGAGGAGATAGTAAAGGAGTTTTTCACGGCGCTCGTCGAAATCGAGGGCGACCATATCAGTCTGTCGAATCTTGGCCTGGGGATAGCCTGAGTCTCGGTCGGCGCCGAATCGCCTGGTTTAAACCGCTGATAATCAGGAAGCGCTCATTCACCAGGATCTTGAATCCATGTATCCAACACCGCGCGCTCAGGCCGCGCATGGTCAATCGAATTTTATCGGTTCGCTCGCGAACGGTTCAAAGTCCACGTTCCCGAGAGCGGGATCGTCTTGCCCGTCTACTATCAGCTTTGCTATCGCGTCTGCCTCGGTAGCGCCCCAGTAACACTCAGAGGCGCTAAGAGACGGTGAGTCTGATGTATTGCCGTTGTAAAGCTGACTGCCGATGTTGCCGTTTATGTTGTTCTGGGCAAAGACCAGGTGGCCGACAATGTATACGCCGCCATTTCTCTCGCCGGAGGGCGCAAGGTTCTCGGTGACGGTGTTCCCTGTGAAAACCTCGTTTTCGATCGAGATGCCCCAGAAGTTGATATATACGCCGCCTCCGAATCCGGACAGGGCCCGGTTTGAGGTAACATAGTTTTCGATGACGCTGCTGTTGCGTTCGGCGTAGATGCCGCCGCCACCCTTGACCGCATGGTTTTCCCGTACATCATTGCCATTGATCAGTCCAAAGGTCGCGTAGATGCCGCCGCCGTCGCCTTCCGCCCGATTCAACTTGATCCTGTTGCCAACGGCGGATGATCTGGAGAGATATATGCCGGCGCCATCCCCAGTGGCCTCATTCGAGTAAATGTCGTTATCCTCGACTCGGATTGCTGAAGTGTTCATGTAGCCGTAGGCGAACACCCCGCCACCCTCGCCGTTTGCCCGATTGTCATGGATCTCGTTTGAAGTGATCCGTATGATGTCGTTCGTATAAGCGTAGATACCGCCGCCGTTTGTTCGCGCGGCGTTGTGATGTATATCGTTGCCGGTTATTACCGGTCCTCCCTGCCGAACCGTTATTCCGCTGCCGTCATGGTAGGAGATTTCGCAATCCTTTATTAATGGGGAGGCCGATTTTACGAGCAATCCTTTTCCGTGTTCGAGAGTGCATCTCTCAAGGATTGATCCGCCAACATAGTCTCCATTGTCGTTCAAATCGGCGTCAAGGCTTACGTCGTCAAATATGATTTGGCCCCACTTCTCTGGAGATTTGCGCGTTACGATCACTGGCTCCCCGATGGTGCCGCGCGCGACGAGTTTGCCGCGTACCAGGAGATTCTTACCCGCAGCGACGCGCAACTTCACGCCGGGCTCGATCAAAAGGGTGGCTCCGGGCATAATGAGCGTGTTACCCTCCACATGATAAGGGCTGAATTGTTTCTCCAGTGTTTTCATCGATGAAATTGGGCCCGAGAGCAGAGAGGGACTATCAGCGACAGTGCTGAAGGATGTGGGCACACTCCAGTCCGACCAGCTTCCCCCGGCGGTCCGACATGCGAATCGCCAGAAGTACTTTTGCCCGTTAAGAATATCTGCTCGATCGAGGTTGAGCGCAAAAAGCTCTTCGCCCTCGGCTGTGAGGTCCGACACCGGCGAGGTAAAATCATTCTGGAAAACCGAGATCTGCCATCGCGATTCAACCACGCGGCCGCGCGCCCTCGAGACACGCACATTAAGGGTAGTGTTTCCGGTTACGCCGGACTCGGCATCTTTGGGTGACACATTCTTCGGTTGATTGATGGCCTCTTCGGATGGCGTGAACAGAATGCGCACTTCTTCGGAAATCCCGGTCTCTATCCGCTTGCCTTCTGACTGGCCGCAGCCGGAAACTGCAAGCAGGTATTCCGTCTCCGGCTTGAGATCCCGTATCACAAAGCTTTTTTCCGGGCCGGCCTCAATTGTTCGCTCGTATGGATATCCGCTCTTCGTGGCGATATGGATTTTGTGGTCTTCACATGTGAAGCTTGAAGCATTCTCCCAGTTGAGTCGAATCCCTTCCTCTGTGGCGATAGCCATGAGGTTGACGGGAGGCGGTGGCGGGCTGCCGGATGAGATCTCTTTAAGAAAGGGGATGCACTCGGCCAGTCCGACGGTGTCATCGTCGAGCCAGTCGTAGGTGAGTTTCAGGATTGCTTTCTCGGAGATGGCGCCCCAATAGTTTTCGCCGGCCGAAACCAGGGGTGAATCCGCCACGTTTCCCACATAGAGCGCATAACCGGAGTTGTTGAGCAGGTTGTTTTCGTGGATGCGGGGATTACCCGAGACGTAGATGCCTCCGCAGTTGTTTTCCCCTTGCGCTGTGTTCGAAGCGAAACAGTTGCGGAGGACATCGCCCGAACCGAAGTAATAGAGCGCGCCGCCATCGGGCCTTAATGATGTATTCCCGATCACACTGTTCGAAAGAATATCGCCGTCCTCGGCGTAAATGCCGCCGCCCCGCTCGGCGCTATTCGATTGCACGAGGTTGCCGGACACCTGCGAGTCGACCGCATAGATGCCGCCGCCCCGCTCGGCGGTCGAGTTGCCGATGACCTTGTTCCCGGTGAGAAGCGCGTTGTAAGCGTAGATGCCGCCGCCAAATCTTGAACAGGTATTTCCGTAAATGAGGTTGTCTCTCACAACGATCTTGCCGTCATCGATGGCATAGGCATGGACGCCGCCGCCGCCGTCGCGCCCTCCGTCCGATATGTTGTCGTTGATGATATTATCGGCGATAAGGACACTCTTGTCGGTATATGCGATAATTCCGCCTCCGTTGCCCGATGCGGGATCTTCCTTTGTGGAGTTGCCCGTTATGTGGTTCCGGACAATTCGTGGCGCGCCGAATTCGACCCTGATTCCGCTTGAGACGTTGTCGTGGATTGTGCAGTCTGTGATAAGAGGGGCGCCGTATCTGACATAGATCCCTCCGCCCTTCTCGATAATGCAGTTCCGCATGATGCATCCGTCAAGGTAACTGTCATCCTCTGCAAAGGTCGCGTCGTCACTGAAATCGGTGAAATAGAGGGTTCCCCACGGTTCGTCCTTGTGTGCCGTAAAGATAATTGGTTTCTCTTTTGTGCCTTTCGCGAGGAATCTCCCCCTGATCTCAATCGTTTTTTCGGGGTCGATCTCAATTTTCGCACCCGGCTCGATTTCCAGCGTCACGCCTTCTTCGAGCGTGATGTTCTCTTTCACCACGTAAGGACTCTTGCCTGCCGTCCAGACGGAATCCTTTGAGATATTCTTTTTGATCGTTGTCGCTTCTGCCGGAAGCGCCAGGATTCCGCCCATGAGCGCCGAAAGAATGACAAGGAAAAACCATTTTTTGGCGATGAAAGCCTTCATCACACATTCCCCCTTTATTCCTGAATAGCCTGTTGCTGTTCTTGTTGGCATCTTGAGCCTGCCTTCTTCCTAATAACTAAAGTCGGTCCAGTCGACTTTTTCCTCGGCCTTTTCTTCCTCTTCAGGCAAAGGTTGAGGAATATCTTCCATAATCATAAGATAGTTCGTTATGTAGCTTATCCACATCTCGGGGTCCGAGACTTTTGCGTCGCCGTCGGGTGTATAGAATACATATGGCATTTTTGTTCCGGCGCCCGCGTATTCATCCGGATCACGCAAAAAATTTCTTATCCATTCCGGTCTGAGCCGCGTTTTTGACAGCATCAGGTTAATGGATAGATCTTCGAGTTTGACGTCTTCGGGCAATTCGCCGTCCAGCGAGATCGGATGACACTGCATGCATTTGTCTGCAAGCACCCTGTATTCGCCCATATCGATCTCTATCTGCGGGATATCTTCTCTTTGCGGTAGAAGCATGTATGGCAAGCGCGCGTTCTCGCGGGACGCGGCCACCGCAGAGAAATATTCGATCAGGCTCTCCATATCCTGGTAAGGAAAGGAAAAATTGGGCATTCTCATTTTGAGCCAGGGCCTCATAGGAACCGGCATGCTGAGATACTGGAATACCCATTGCGGCTGAGCCTTTTCTCCTTCACCGACCAGTCGCGGAGGAACATACGTTTTTAGCCCGGTAAATTCATCTATGCGGGGCTTGACATTTTCGTCGAACATGTGGCAGCCCCGGCAGTTGTTCTCGGTTATAAGCCACTCGCCGGTCTGCTCGCGTGTCTGCCATGGTGTAGCCGCTGACAGATACTTTACCGGCAGTTGGTATAGATCGTTGTCCAGGTAATAGGTGGTCATGGCTTCGATCTCGCCTTCTTCGAAATTATACTCCGGCATTTTCAGAGGCATATCCTCTGTTTCAAAGATTTTCGGCGATTCGATCTTGTTGTATATCCAATCCCATTTCGTTTGCTCGACCGTCGAATACCCGAATGGGAGTTCCTCCAGAATTTTGTGAGCGACCTCCGCCACCCCCACTCCCGGAAGCGGCGCCTTGGCGAACGCCTCCACCTGGTGGCACCCGTAGCATCCCTGCAACTGCACAAGTTTTTCGCCGTTCTCTATTGGTGCTCCCTTCGTGCTTAGTGTTTCGGAGTCGACGAGGTCCATATTGTCCCTGGCTGTTGTCAGATAGGCCGTCAGGTTTTTCCTGTCGGCTTCTGTAATAGTCAGTTGTGGCATCCGCGTTTCCGGATTATAGGCCTTCGGATCTTTCAGGTATTCGAATAGCCAGTCAGGGCTGAGTTTCACTCCGGCTCCGGCCAGGTTCGGTATGCGGCGTTTGAGAGTTTTTTCATCCCTCATGGATGAATGGCATGACCTGCAGCCAAGATCGGTAAAGAGTTTCTCGCCCTCCTGCACATCGGTTCCGAGAAGATCGACTTTTGCGTATTCCTTCCCGGCATCGAGCGAAAGCACGAACGCTGTAATATCCCGCATCTCATCATCGGCAAGCTTGAAGGCGGGCATGGCGGTTTCGGGACGCATTTTTTCTGGAGCCCTGAGCCAACTCAGCATCCATCTCTCGTCCGCGAGTTTCTTACCCAACCCCTCGAACGTCGGCCCAAACATCGGCGCGCCCTCAAGACCGCGAGCCGTGTGACATCCATAACATCCGTATTTTTCAAACGTTTTCCTGCCGGTCTCAAGTTTGTCCGTTCCCTCAAGGCCGTACGAGGTCTCATGGCATCCGATACATGTTGATTGAAGATGCTGTTTGGGAATGAGAGGGTCGAACCATGTCTCTTCCAGTCCATGCGCGGCATGCGTGGAAGTGCCCACTCCCTGTCCTTTGTGGCAGAGAGTGCAGCCGAACTTTTCCATGGGGTGTTGTTCCAACACCTTGCCCGGATGGCTCCTGAACGGTTCCGGAGCATCGGCAAACAACGGGTTGTCGATACCCAGGTGGCAGGTGGTGCACAGGTCGCGAACGTTTGCATCGGGGAGAAATATCCGATGAATGCGTGGGCGCGTCGCGTTCACTTCGCGAAGCTGTTTCTCCCACTTTTCCCGTGCCCCCGGATCCTTGCCTGTTTCGGGGGCATTGATTCTGGCAAGTACCATTTCCCGATTCATTTCCTGGAATTCGTCCTGATATGCCATCCACTCTTTTCGCGTTTCAGCCCGAAATACTTTGACACTCAGCGCTGCAAATATCAGCACGGCTGCCGCAAATAAAGCTCGCTGGCCGGTTTTTGCTCTGATCAGACTCATCTATGATTATTCAATGCTCTATTGACAGTATCGTTTCCGTAAACGACAGAAACTGGACCGTGTTATTGTCTTCTCGCGGTTTCCCTATATGTTGAACCATGGCGTTGCCAGAATATATCTGATGTTGAAGGCAAGTCGAAGAATTATTTTGACGACGACTCCATACATCAACAGAAGTATCGTAAAAGTGCTGAAATACCTGAACGCCCCCATTTTTTTGAAGATTTCTTTGTGAAGAAGGAGCGGAAGTCCCAGACCTACACCGAAATACACAACGAGAAACGAGATGCCGGCCCATTGAGGCATGTTGACGAGTGTCTCTTCAGCGCTCTTTGCGATGGACCAATCCTCCCAAAACCAGTAGAACTGCCAGTTGGGACCGCGCAAGAATTGGCCCACCAGGATGAGAATCACCCACATGGCGAATCCAAAAAGAAAGTTGATAATAGCCGCTCTGCGGCCGCGGAACGAATAGGCGCCGATACCGATCTTTGTTTCGTCGATGTAGGGGATAAGCATCAAGCCGACGATGATAAGGCCGGGAATGGTCACTCCCGCGATCCATGGATCGAAATACACGAGCAACTCCTGGAGGCCCACAAAATACCAGGGAGCTTTTGCCGGGTTTTCCGTCATGTTGGGGTTGGCCATACTCCGGAGCGGGGCGTTTACCGCCATCGCCCACACGAGCAACACCGACGACGCGATGATGACCGCGATGAATTCCTTGATGACAAGGTGCGGCATCGTGAATTCATAATTGTCTTCGTTTTTTTTCTTGGCGGTATCCATCGACGGATCTTTCCCCTCAGAGTGGATGAGAGATGCCTCCATCCTTCCTCACTCGCCAGAAGTGTACGAACATGAGAACCGTTGCGGCCAGTGGCAAAAAGACGCAGTGGAGCACGTAGAATCTGAGGAGCGCGTTCGCGCCGACAACGGTGTCGCCAAGGAGCAGAAAACGGACATCGTTATCCGGCCGAATATTCAACAGCGCATGAAAGGGCCCCTCGGCGCCGAGCAAGGGGGTCGCCCCGCCCATCCTTGTGCCCACCGTAATGGCCCAGAAGGCGAGCTGGTCCCACGGCAGAAGGTATCCCGTAAAACTGAGCAGCAGCGTGAGCACCAGCAATCCCACGCCGACCGTCCAGTTGAATTCCCTCGGAGGCTTGTACGAGCCCGTGAGGAAAACGCGAAGCATATGCATCATGACGAGTATGACCATCGCGTGAGCGGCCCACCGATGCAGGTTGCGCATTATCGGGCCGAATCTGACGGCATGTTCCAGAAGGCGCATGTCGAGATACGCGTACTCGATCGTAGGCCGATAATAGAACATCAGGAGAACGCCTGTCACGGTTTCTACGATAAACATGTAGAATGTCAATCCGCCTAGACAGAATGTGTGAGTGAATTTCAGGCCTGTCTTATGAATCTTGGGCGGATGCAGGTGGAGAAAAAAGTTGGAGACGACCGTCAGTACCCGATTGCGGGGAGTATCGCTAAAGCGGTGGCGGAATATGGAACGCCATAGCTGACTTTCGGTGATTTTTTTCGAAACCTTCTTCATTCTTGGGTGAGCACTTCTTCATTATGCCCATCAAGGCTTGCCCATGATTTCCTGCTCGATAAGACAGCGCCGGAAACCCGCGCATAACCTTTCTTTTTTTGTCTATGCGGTCTATCCCCTGTTGGGATAAAGCGTCTTGAGATGCGAGAGATCGCCTCCGCAGAAATTCGCCGCCAGGCCGATGATGGCCCCGTAAAATGATATCGACGGTTCGCAGAGGTTCGGGATCTTGGCCTGAAAAATTTTTGTCGTCTTTTCGTGAAGCTGCGGCAGCCACTTGGCCGGGTGACGGCGCAGAAAATCGATCTCGGCAAAGCAATAGGAGGAAGGATCCTCATCACGCTGGAGCGCCAGCACCTCTTTGAATGTCAAATAGTGCATGAACTCAAGTTCCGTCGTGATGTGGTCGGGGATTTCCCTTTCGCTCGCCTCTTCCACGCTGAGACCGAAGTGGTTGTAGAACCGCACCAGGTCTTCCATGTTGGTCATTCTGTCGGCTGCGTATTTCCCTTCGTAGAGCGGGCAGGGCGGGCCTCCGGGCCCGGCGTCAAAAATCCGCACAAACTCGGCCTCGAAGTCGTCCTGCGATACGCCTTTCAGCAACTCGCCCGAAAGGGCGTCTTCCTCTATCGCGATCTCGAACGGAACATCATGGAGAAGAGCCAGGGCGGACTCAAGGTAGCCGC
>CAYZZY010000072.1:0-12185 GCA_964482745.1 uncultured bacterium | reverse complement strand
ATCTTGAGACGATATTATCTCACTTGACAAATCGGATATGGCGGAGTATGTTTGAAGGTGACTGATAGAACAGTAATCATGAGTCCATATAAGTCCCGAACGAGGAGGAGTCATGTCAAAAAGAACATTCGCGTTTATTTCGATCTGCTTATTCATGCTCTCATTGGGTCTCTGTCCGGCTGCGTTGGCGGCGACGATCACGGTGGACACGGTCGACGATGTTTCGGCCGATGACGGCCAGTGCTCGCTCCGGGAAGCCATAATCGCTGCAAATGATAACGACGCGGGCACGAGCAATTGCGTCGCCGGAGATGACAACGACGATACGATTGATTTCGACCCCGTTGTCTTTGATCCGGCCGCCACGGAAACCATTCTTCTGGGTGGAAGCCTGCCCGACATAACGCGGGACCTGATTATCACGGGTCCCGGCGCAGATGCGCTCACGATCGATGGCGACAACGCGTTCAGCATCTTCACAATCGACAGCGGAGGCAGCAGCCGGACCTTGGAGATATCGGGGCTCACGCTGTCGGGAGGCTCTGCTGTAAATGGTGGCGCTGTCTTCGTGAATAGTGGAGATACGCTGGAACTCTCTTTCTGCACGCTTATGGATAACGAAGCGTCCACTGACGGCGGCGGCATCTTCAACGATTCAGGCACGGTAGTTGTCACCGAATGCGATATTGACGATAATGAGGCCGCCGGTCTCGGCGGCGGAATCTCGAACAAAAACGGCGGCCTGGTGCAGCTCTTCCAGAGTACCGTCAGCAACAATATATCTGATGGCGACGGCGGCGGCATTCACAATGACGAGGGCACGGTGGAGATTACCGATTCCACGATCTGGCGCAATGTCTCGCTTGCGCGCGGCAGCGGGATAGAAAATCTGGACACAGTCGAACTCGTCAATACAACCATAAGCGGCAACATCGGCATTGGTCTGTCCAATGCGACCGGCGCCGACGCCACGCTCACCAACTGCACAGTGGCCGACAACAGCGGCTTGGGAATCTCGAACGATGCTGTTGGAATCGTTTCGTTGAAAAACACAATCGTTGCCGATAACAATGATATATTTAACGAATGTACCGGTATTATTCAATCCGAGGGCAATAACCTGGCAAGCGACGGATCCTGCGGACTGACCGGGCCGATGGACCTTCTCAACACGGATCCGCTCCTTGGCCCGCTGCAGGATAACGGAGGTCCGACCTTTACCCATGCGCTTGATCCCGCAAGCCCGGCCATAGATACCGGCGAAAGACTCCTATGGATCACGACTGACCAGAGGGGAATCGCCCGTCCCCAGGATGGCAATGGCGACAGAGTTGCCTACTTCGACATCGGCTCTTATGAGTTTGTCCTGGTGTTGCCTGGCGGCGGAGAGGGCAACGACTGTTTCATTGCAACAGCGGCTTATGGTTCGGATATGGCGGATGAGGTGGTCACCCTCCGGCGATTCCGCGACAACGTCCTGGTGAAGTATTCGCTCGGCAGGGCCTTCGTTCGGTTCTACTATGCAGTTTCGCCGCCTGTCGCGAGCTACATCGCCAGGCATGATACGCTCAGGGCTGCCGCAAGGCTTTCTCTTGCGCCTCTCGTCTATGCGGTTTCGCATTCCGGTGTGTCCGTCCTTATATTCTTCGGCACAATGATAGGCGCCGTACTGGCATTCCGGGCAATGAGGTTCAGGCTTGCGAAGTCATGACTTTCATATCCTCGGTTGATGGGGGAAACATGCAGGCGGGCGGAATCGGATCGGGTCTCGGCTGATATATCCGCGACTGAACCGATTCCCGCAAGTTGTTATCTCCCCGTCTTTTTGATCTGCAAAGGTCAGCCCTTTTTCTCTTCCTTTCCCTTTTGATCGGTTCTCCTTGTCTTTGACGAAGCCATCTTTTTCTGCGGATGCCAGGCGATCCAGGTAGTTTTCGATCGTTGTCCTTGACAATCCATCCGGTTTGCTCTACTCTTATACTGACCAGTTAGTATAGAAAGAAGACCCCATAAATATGGCGAAAACCAAAAAGGCATCCCAATCCGAACAGTCGCGCGCCGTCATCCTCGACGCGACAATGGATCTCATATCCAAACACGGGTTCAGCGGAACCACCGTCGACAAGATTGCCGCCGATGCCGGCCTGAGCAAGGGCTCGATATTCTGGCATTTCAATAATAAAGAGACCCTGTTTCTGGCCGTAATAGAGGCGATTCGCGACGGCCTGTTCAAAGCGCTTCTGGCCGGCCAGCATGAAGGACTTTCAACGAAGGAGCGGGTCAGTCTGTTGCTTGACAACTATGCCGGCGAGATTGAGAAGGATTGCTCGCGATGCCTGGACCTGACCGTGCTCATCATAGAGATGGTCGAAACCAACCCCGGCCTGGCAGAGGCTTTGCGTGACCTGTTCGCGCAACTCACGGACGTATTCATATCGTTTCTGGAAGAAGGAAAACAGCGTGGCGAGATTGCGCAGACGCTCGATTCCGAAGCAACCGCTTATGCCGTCACCGGCAACTTGCAGGGCATGACCGTCCAGTATTACCTGAACCGGGACAAACTCGAGTATAACCGCCTCATGGCCGCCTACAAGCATCTTGTCCTTAACGGACTTTTCCCGAAGTGAGGATGTCTTTCGCCATGTTGGCTTATGGATTCAGAGGGCAGCGACAGCCTTGCGATCAGAATCGCCCCATACTCGTGAACCTGTCTCTTCAAAATACAATGACCGAGCAGGCGAATCTGTCCGAAGTAAGGCAACGCCCGTTTGACATAGGTGTCGATTTTTCGGTACAATTCGAAGTGTGGCGCTTGGCGGGCATATGTTTCGGCGAGATCGCCATGCTCAGCGACGGGGCCCATTTCGCCAATTGAGCGGTCTCGATGATTGACCCCACAAAAGACCCCGTACACGATCGTAGAAGATAAGGGACTTCGAAACAACGATATGCCGCATTATGATGTGCTCATAATTGGAGGGGGCATCAACGGCGCAGGCATCGCCCGTGACTGTGCGATGCGCGGCCTGAAGACGATCCTTATCGAAAAAAAGGATTTCTCGGCCGGCGCCACGGGTACCTGCAGCGGCATGATCCATGGCGGTCCGCGCTATCTCGAATACGACATTGAAACCACTCGAACCTCCTGCGTCGATTCCGGCTACATCCAGAAGATCGCGCCGTTTCTCCTTTTTCGCATTCCCTTCCTTTTTCCCGTTCTCAAGGGCGACAAGTACAACATCGAATTTATCGAGACGTTCATGGAAGCCTACGACCGGTTCGTTCCTCTGAAGAACGGGCGCCCGCACGCGCGGCTCACCCGCAACGACGCCCTCAAGCTCGAGCCCGGCCTCACCGACAGGGTCGTCGGGGGTGTTACCATGGACGAGTGGGGTTGCAGTCCTTTCCGGCTTACTATCCTCAATGTGCTGTCCGCCCATCGGTATGGCGCCGAGATACGGAATCATACGATAGCCGAAAAGCTTCTTGTAGATAATGAGCGCTGCGTCGTGGGGGCCGGTGTCCGCAATATCCTCACCGGCGAACGCGAGGAACTGCGGGCCCGCATGGTGTTCAATGCAGGCGGCCCATGGTCGCCGCAGGTGGCGCGCATGGCCGGCGCTAACGTAAAGATCCGTCCCGCCAAGGGTATTCATCTTGTCTTTGATCGCAGGCTTTCGAACGTCGCAATAACTGCGGAAACGGTTGACGCCAGAAGCATTTTCGTGCTTCCTTATGAGAACACTTCCCTTGTGGGAACAACCGACGACGACTATTACGGAGACATGGACAATGTCACCGTTACGCGCGATGAGATCAAATACCTCCTTGAAGGGATTGAGCGCGTCTTCCCGTCCATCCGGAACGAACGGATTATTCGGGCCTTTGCAGGCGTAAGGCCGACCTTATATGAATGGCGAAAAAATGAGGATGCGCTTTCGCGCGAGCACAAGGTGTTCGATCACGAAGAGAGCGAAAACATAAAAGGGCTGCTCTCGATGGCCGGCGGCAAATACGCCAGCTACCGGCTTATGGCCGCGCACGCGACCGATGTGATATGCGAGAAGCTGGATATGCGCCAGGAATGTCGAACTCATTTGGAAGCGCTTCCCGGCGGCGAGGGCGATTTCGATCTCCATGAGGCCGCGCGCGAACACGGAGTGCCCGCATTCATCATTCAGCGCCTGTATCAGCGTTACGGCACCGAATATACAAAGATCCTGGCGGAAGAGCCGCAAGGGACAGTCGGATCGATTATCTGTCAGTGCGAAACGATCACCGAAGCGGAGATCAGGCATGCGGTCCGCCACGAATGGGCCCGGACACTCGACGATGTCCGAAGAAGGACAAGGCTTGGATCGGGCCCGTGCCAGGGGCTGCGCTGCACTCTCGTTGCCGCGTGCATCCTTGCCGAGGAACTGCACTTGGGGCCCGACGACCTGACATCCGTTGCGCTGGAATTCCTGCAAGAGCGGTGGAAGGGAAAGCGTCCCGTTCTCTCCGGGCTCCAACTGGCGCAGGAAGAGATTAATCGGGCCGCCCATTTCCTTTCGGCAAATCTTTATGAAATGATTGCGGCGAAGAGGCACGTCCCCCATGGAAGCTGATGTCGTCGTCATAGGCGGAGGCATGGCCGGCGCGGTCGCGGCGCTCAGGGCGGCGGATATTGGAGCCGATGTCCTCCTCATTCGAAAAGGTCATGGCTCAAGCGCGATGTCATCGGGCACAATCGACATCGCCGGCCCCAGGCGCTTCCTCCCGCTTGATCCGTGGGACTCGCTTCCCACCGTGACCGACTGTTTGCAGGAAATCCTGCGGAGCAAGCCGGCACATCCGTATTCGATAATTGCCGGAGGACGAGACGGACTGGAGCATCTTCACGTTCAGTTGCGGAACGCATGTGATTTTGTATTCCAAAAGATCCCATCCTTCCGGGCAAGCAATTCCAACGGGCACAACCTTGCAATTCCGAGCCTGTTCGGAACCGTGAAGTTATCAGCGTATGCGCTCCCTTCGCTTGCCGCGGGCAATCTGCTCGAGATGAAGGGTGCCCATCTTTTACTTGTCGGTATAAAAGGGCTCTCCCTTTTTCGCCCGCAGATCTGCAAGCAGGCGCTCGTCAGATTCTCTTCGCTGCACGAGCCGGAGGCGATCGCGAATATCGATGTGATTGAAGCCGATATCCCGGGGACCGAAGGCATGCCTCTCTCGACTCCATTCGAGATAGCGCGTCGTCTGGACGACTTGCGCACGGCGGAAGAGTTTGCGAGAGCGATCAATGATAAGATTCAACCGGGAGTGACACACATAGGTTTTCCTCCCGTCCTGGGTCTTGACAATTATTCCGATACCTACGCAACGTTATGCCGGGAACTGAAAGCGAACGTGTTTGAATTGATATCGCCGAATTTTTCCGTGCCCGGCTACCGATTGCAGGCATCGCTCGATGCCGCTCTTCGCGAAGGCTCCATACGCGTGCTCACGGCGGAGGTTGTGGGCGCCGAGAGAGATGGCCGACTTGCGCGGAATCTTCTTCTGGACGACGCGCTGTCGCAGAGGACGGTGAGTGCAAAAAAATACATTCTTGCTTCGGGGAAATTCAGTGCGGGGGGGCTTGTGGCCGACGACTTTCCCAGAGAAACCATTTTCGGTCTGCCGCTATTTGTCGACTGCAAACGGGTCGACGGCGTGTTTCTCCAGGATCTGCTTGATCATGAGGTTGACGCAAAACAGCGCATTCTCTCATGCGGCATTCATGTCGACAGGTCGCTCCGCCCTCTCGACGCCTTTGGTGAACCCGCATACGAGAATCTGCTGGCGGCAGGTTCGGTAATCGGGGAGTATGACTACGTCGCCGAAAAATGCGGCCTCGGGGTCGCCATGCTGACCGGCTATATCGCCGGAGAAAATGCCGCGAAACCGATCGAATCGGAGAGCCAATCGTGAAACTCGTCGATCTGAGCGTTCCCATCGAGGAAAGTCCCAGCGAACCATTCAAGGTCGAGATCGACCGGCAGGATCACCGGGCCGGGTCAGCCGTCATGCAAGGCATATTCAATTGCTCTGAGAAGGATCTTCCCGGAGGACTGGGTTGGGCAAACGATCGCCTTACGCTTATCACACATGCAGGAACCCATCTCGATGCGCCGTATCATTTCGCGCCCACCGCCGAGGGCAAACCCGCGCGCACCATCGACCAGATTCCTCTTGAATGGTGCTTCTCCGATGCGTTCGTGCTTGACATGCGTCACAAGCCCGAGGGCTCGCGTATCGAAGTTGCGGATGTGGAAGAGGCCCTGGCAAAAATCGATTATTCCATCAAGCCGCTCGACATAGCGCTTATCATGACCGGAACGGACAGGCATTGGGGAAAGCCCGACTACCCGAACAGGGGATGCGGAATGGGGAGAGAGTCAACCCTGTGGCTTATCGAACACGGTGTGAAGATAATGGGAATCGATGCATGGGGTTTTGATCGCCCGTTTCCCAGTATTACGGAAGAGTTCTCAGGAACCGGCGACAAGTCGGTGATCTGGGAAGCCCATTTCGCCGGTATTGAACGAGAGTATTGCCATATCGAAAAACTCGCAAACCTCGATCTGCTTCCCCCTCACGGATTCAAAGTGGCCGTTTTCCCCGTAAAGATAACGGGAGCCAGCGCCGCATGGGCGAGACCCGTTGCAATCATTGGCTGACGCGGGACCGCTCAGGCGGAGACAATCTCGGGCCGGCAGCTTTTTTGAAAAGAGAACCGGGTTGCTTAACTCGTTGTCCGCAAACGCGTTTTGCTTGCAAAACGGAACTGCTTATGCTAGTATAATTTCGGAAAGGTGTGCGCATTTGCACACAAACTCCTTGTCGGAAGATCTCGAAAAAGCAGATCCGTTGGAAAAGAAGAAACATCCGTAAATGGATGGGTCTGCAAGAATAGCCGTCAAAGACAGGTTCTTGGTTTAGTCGGGGGCTGGGTATATGCGAGAAGGATCATTGCTTTGGAAGACACTCACCATCCTCATGTCCATTACGCTTCTCTTTGCCTTCATGGCCTTTCCTGAGAGTGCATCGGTTGCGGCTTCCGGAAAGGACTATGTCCTGGTCATAGACGTTTCCACGAGCATGCAGGACATTTTTGAAGAAGTTAAAGAGCAAGCCAAGAACACGATTCAAAGAACAAAAGCCGGTGATAATGTGGCTCTCATCACCTTTGGAGAGAAGACGACGCTTCTCGATCGCAGGGTGATCCACGGTAAGGCTGACATTGAAGCCTTGCAGGCTATGATAGATAATCTGTATCCGACGGACTATGCAACCTATATTAGCCGCGGCCTTGAAAAGGGTCTTTCCGAACTGCGTTATCTTTTCGATAAGGAGCCTGACCGCCAGCGTGTCATGTTATGGCTGAGTGACAACAAGGACAACCCTCCCGACGTGCTTGGGGAAGATTTTCTCACGCTCGATGAAGTGCGCGAAGAAAACAGGAACTTTGAGCCGGGCAACGAATGGTTCACATACGATGCGCCCTTAGAGAAAGAAGTCGAGAACAAGAATCTGGAAGAGTTTGTGACCTGGGCGCGCCGCACCACCTTCAGGGTTGTCGTTAAGGAACCGAGCGTCGACCTCGGGCCATTTGAAGAGACGACGATAAGAGAGCGGGTTGTCTTGACGTTCGAACCCCGACAAACGGGCGCCGAAGGAGAGGCGTTCACCGCCGATGCTTATCTGACCGATCTCAATGATCCCTCTCAGACCATTCCGGTCAGCCTTTCTCCCCGGCGGATTGTTGCTTCCGCAGAGTCCTGGCAGCAGGAATTTCAAATCGCGTTTACGGGAGAACCAGGCCGATACGAGGGAAATCTCAGGTTCACGCCGGTGTCGGGCGCTTCTCTGGACGTGGAACCGCGCAATGTTCCTCTCACCGCCATGATAATCCCGCCCAAATTAGTCGCCGTGGAGCCGGAGGAGTCCGTCGAAGAACCTGAGCCAAGAGGCCTCCTGGCTGACGCGAAGGACAAGGGAATTATTGCGACCGAAGACCGTCCGCCCGGTCTGACGCGACTGGATAAGCCCATCGATTTCGGGCCGCTTGATCCCGGGAAAAAAGACAGCAAGATAATCACCCTGTTCCTGAATAAGGAAGTCGATACAAAGAGCATAACGCTCGACTCTTCCATCAATCTGCCCGAAGGAGTTGAAATTAAGAGCGAAGTTTTCGGAAGCGGCACAAGGGTGGCCGCCGAGATTACCGTGTCCGTTGATAGGAATGTCCAATTGTCTGAGGATTTTGCCTTGCAGGAAGCCTATGAGGGGAGCGTGCGCTTTAAGTCGGATGAGCCCGGTGTCGAGGTGTTACCGGTCTTTGTTCCGATCCGCGTGACCTTCATAACCGACAAGGTACGGTGGGGCAGGAAACTGCTTCCGAAGACCGATGTCGGTCAATTCAAAGCCAGGGGCATGACGTTCGATGAACTGGCGGGGGAATTGGAGGAGACGGAAAAGGCAAAGGCCGATGAAGGAGAGGGCGGCGTCCTCTCTTTCCTGCGCGATGTCTATTCAGAAATGAGATCGCGCTTCCTCTTTTATGTTTTATTAGGCGCGGTGGCCGTGCTCATAATTATTATGCTTTATAGAATGAGACCTGCAAGCGAACTGTTTGCAGGTGAATTGGTCGTGATCAAAGATCCGAGTGACTCGAATGTGAAGAACGTAAATCTCAAACGTACGGGTTCGCTCCAGGACAAGAATGTGCTCACACTGGGAAGTTCGCCGAAGGCCGACATCCGACTCCCTCATGGCACGGTTTCCCCGATACATTGCAGGATTTCGGCGAAAGCCGGCGATAACCGGACTGCGATAATAGCGATTCATCCGATAAAAGGGTTCCCCGTCAAAGTGAATGACATCGAACTGTCAGAAAAAAACGTTCTTTCCGACAAGGACCTTATCGGGATCGGCGATTTCATTTTGCTCTTCTCCAATCCCGAAGCCCAAAAAGAGGTTATTGTTCATTTTCATGACGGCCAGACGATGAAAGGGGCTCCGGTAACCTGGGATATCAACGCGCCATCTTTTGAATTGCTCAGGAGCGACAGTGAAAGTCTCGAAGAGACCGCAGAGGAAATCGCCGTTGTGGATTTTGCCAACCTGAAAGCCGTATTCTTCTTGCAGGATGCGTCCGGCGGGACGGGAGGTATACCCAAGGAAAGAATCAATGCTGCGGAACTTCTTGAGGTCACCTTCCTCGACGGAGAAAAAGTCGAGGGCAATCCGCTCACCGATTATTCCGATAGCGCCGGAAGATTTTATCTTATTCCCAGGGAAATGCCGAATATCGGCTCGATTCTGATTGAACGCAAGCGCGTTAAAGCGGTAACTCGAAAAACCCAGGGCGAAAAGAAGTAGGCCGGGTCGAGCTTTGTCCGGAGTCCACTGCGCAAGGCGAAAAATATCAAATCCGCCAACCAATGTTTTCTCATCCTTCCTGTTTCATGATTGGACAGGCAGGGCGGGCTTATTTCTATCTCTTATCACGGTTTATCTTGCCATCTCTTTTCTTGTTCCGCACAATTGACTTGAGGGGAACACTATCCTATAATTTCCGAAGAATCGAGGTGTATGATTGATGGATGCAAGGTATTTGCTCGTTGCCGGACTTTTGGCAGGCATTATCGGATGCGCATCGACCCCGATTGTGACTGATATGTCCGCTATTGTGGATGATCCCGGCAGCTTCAAAAACAAGCGCATCGAGGTCTCTGCTCCCGTTCTGGAGAACTCACCTCCCCAGGGCGATGAGTACCGGACGTGGACCTTTGTCGTCGGCTCCTCCGGCGCGTATCGCGTCATGGCGAGTGAAGAAGGATTCAACCCGGCGACGATTGAGAAGGCGTACCGTCTTGTAGAGTCGGCCCGGGAGGCCGGTGATGAGGTAAAGATTATCGGAAGGCTCAGGGTGGGACCGTATCGCGAAATCCGATCCGGCCTGGAGGTGGATCTGGAATCGGTCGAATACGGCGGATTTCGTGTTGACACGGACCGGGGGCCGTTTGTTCAACCTTATTATCCCTATCCCTATTACCCTTACAATCCTTATTACCCTTATTATTACTCTGGCCCCATGTTCTGGCACTTCGGCGTCCACGGTCATTATCATCATCACTGATATTGATGGCCGCCATAAGATATCCCGATCGATCCGGGACAGCATAAAACCGGATGGCAGAGCGCATTGGGTCGGGTTGAAGGGAGAATAGGCGCGCTTTGTTGATATACAATCAGAGTTGCTGCACAAATCAAAGGCCGCACCGGCGGCCGGGGAGGCATGCCATGAAGAAGCTGTTACCGTTTCTCGTCCTGTCGGTTCTGCTCGTTTCCGGATCGCCTGTCTTCGCTGTGGACATCAAGGCCGAGGCGTCGATAACCTCTGTCATCGTCTATCCCGATCGCGCTCTAGTTACGCGTGCCGCAGAATTTGAACTCGCCGAAGGGGAACACACCGTGATATTCGAGAACCTGCCGGCGAATATTGATACCGACTCGCTTCGAACCAAAGGCAGCGGCGATGCCAGGGTCCGCATCTACTCGATAGAGTCAAAAAAAGTTGTGCTCGAACATCCCCGCGAAGAACAGATCGCCCAGCTCGAAGCCGAAATGCAGGATGTCCAGGATCAAATCGATGCCGCGAAAACCCATGTCGGCAATCTGAATTCCGAGCGCAAACTTGTGAATTCGATCGGCGTGTACTCGGGAGAACAGCTCTCGAAAGAATTCATAACCCGTCAGCCCAAAGCCGACGAGTGGAATACGATGGTTGAATTTCAGCGTGAGAATCTGGCCCGACTGAGTAAAGAAATCCAAGAGGGGAAGATTCAAAACAGACAATTGGAGCAGCGGCTGGACACACTGAGACGTAAGCTCCAGGAGTTACAGGGCCAATCGGCACGCGCCAGCCAGGAGGTGAGGGTCGACCTGGCTGCCCTTTCAGCGGGGCGATTTGAACTCTCGCTTTCCTGTATCGTGTTTGGCGCACAATGGTTTCCCACGTATGATATGCGCGCCAGCCTGCAAAAAGAACAGGTGGAGGTTGCCTATATCGGCAATGTTCGCCAAAACACCGGCGAAGATTGGACCGACATAGATCTTTCACTCTCAACGGCGCGCCCGGCGGTCGGCGCGAAAATGCCCGAAATCTCTCCATGGTTCCTCAGGCCACACAGGCCGGAGCCGCGGGTAGACCGGTTCCTCATGGAGACCGAATCTCTTGAGGAGGATGCCATGGCTCCACGGAAAAGTAAGAGCCGGGCCGCGGGTATGCCCGCCGAAGTGGCCGTTGCCGAAGTAAGCCGGAGAGGCACGTCCGTGCAATTCAAAGTGCCTCGACAAATGGATGTTCCGAGTGACAACGCTCATCACAGGGCCACGATTCTGTCCAAGAATCTACCGGCCGAATTTGCCTATGCCTCTACACCCAGGCTCTCGCCCTATGCCTATCTTACAGCCGGGCTTACCAACACAACAGATGCGCCCTGGCTACCCGGAAAGGTGAGCGTGTTTGTCGACGGCGATTTCATCGGGACGTCACATATAAAACCTGTGGCGCCAAATGAGAAAATCGACATTGATCTTGGAATTGATGAAGGTATCAAAGTCAAGCGGGAAGAACTGACCCGAAAAGAAGATGAACCTGGGATCTTCGGCAAGAAGAAAGAGATAGTGTTTAAGGACAAAATCTCCGTTGAGAATCATAAAGCGAAAGCCGTCGAACTCCTCCTGATCGATCATATCCCGATATCGCAGCATGATGACATCAAGGTCTCGGAACTCAAGTTCAGCAAAAAGCCGACAGAGCAGGAAGAGGACAAGGGGATCGTCAAATGGAAGCTTCCCCTTGACCCTGGCGAAAAATCAGAGATCACAATCGAGTTCACGATTACTCATCCTTTGGAGATGGTGGTGGGAGGCCTTTAACGGATTATCAGGCTGCAACCATTTAATAAGACGGCGGAGAGGTTTCCAATGTTGGATGACACAAAGATCCGGGAGATACTGCAAAGTTCAAAAACCATCGCGGTCGTCGGCCTTTCGCCGAAGCCGGAACGCGACAGCCATGAAGTAGCCCATTATCTTCAAGAGGCAGGGTATAAGATCATTCCTGTAAATCCCGTAGCAAAAGAAATACTTGGTGAAAA
>CAYZZY010000071.1:0-12228 GCA_964482745.1 uncultured bacterium | reverse complement strand
AGCGTGAATAACCTGCTTGTTCTGACTCATTTTCGACAGTTTGAAAAATTAAGTTAAAGGGGTATTTATTATAGAAGTAGAACCCTAAGACGCAAAGCCTGCTTGACAGAATGTTAAACAGGCGCGATTGGCTGGTTAAAAATGAGATTTGATGCAGTACATTGCAGTTCTCTTCGACACGATTTGGGCCACAGAGTAGAGAGAAAAAACAGAAAAGGCCACTCAGTTATCGTTCCAAGTGGCCTATCCTCAAGTAGTTATATGGTCGGGGCGACTGGACTCGAACCAGCGACCTCTTGACCCCCAGTCAAGCACGCTAACCAACTGCGCCACGCCCCGAAAATCGCCGATGCAGATCCGCTTTGGCGCCCGTATAAAGGCGCGCCTGCAAGATCGGCGATCAATTCTTTCTTATTTTACTGCAATACAGGGAAAAACACAAGTGCCGTGGAACTGAGTTCCATTACCTCCTGCTCTTGGATAGTGACAAATCCTGAACAGGCGCAGCATGTTGCGCCCCTGCAGAAATGCAGGATGCAATCCTGGAATGGCCCCCTGCAGAATGAAAACTCAGGTACTTCGAATCGGACATGCGTGCCCGGCTCAATGCCGAGATTATTGTTCCGAGTCGAAGGTGTCCAGGATTTTCTGCAGGCCGTTTTCAATGTCGGTGAGGGTTTCGGAAAGAGAGAGCGACCCATCCGCGGAACCGGCCCCCTGCAGTTCTTTGCGCAGCCGCTTCCGCGCTCCCTTTATCGTGTAGCCCTCGGTGTAGAGGAGCCGCTTGATGAGGCGCACCTTTTCAATATCCTGCTGCCGGTAGGCGCGGCTTCCGCTTTTCCTCTTTGGAGGCTTGAGAGAAGGGAACTCGTCTTCCCAGTACCGAAGCACGTGCTGAGCCACACTCGTCATCGCACTGACTTCGCCAATGGAGAAGTATATTTTGTTGGGGGCATCCCCATCCATATTTTACCCCCAGGAATGGGCGGCATCCCGGGTTCTGTGTGTCACCGAGCGTGCGGCGCTATGAATCCGATAAGTCCGTTCTTAGGCCAATGCGTCTTTGAGGGCACGCCCCGCCTTGAATGAGGGCACGGTGCGGGCTTCGATCTGAATGGTCTCACCTGTGGCAGGATTGCGACCCTGACGCGCCGCGCGCATTTTGGGCTCGAATGTGCCGAACCCCACCAGCGCCACTTTCTCACCGCGTTTCATTGTCTCGGTTATTGAATCAAGAATAATATCGATAACAGAGCCCGTTTCCTTCTTCGTAAGACCGCTTTTTTCAGAGACGATATCGATCAGTTCTTGCTTGGTCAATTGAGTCACCTCCGTTTGCGGGCAGTGGTGCGCCCTTCCCTGGTTCTCCCCACTGTTTTCATTTTACTAGGGGAAGCGGGCATCGCGCCGTCATCCCCTCCAGCCAAAGTGGCGTAATTCTATCAGAGCTTTTGCGGGATTGCAAGCAATTTTTTTCGATGCACGAGCTAGATAAGATTCTGAATTATCTCGATGCGGCGCAGGCACTCCGCCTTGCCGAGAATGGAAAGCGCCTTTGCGAGTTCGGGACCATGCAGCCTGCCGGTGACGGCGGCGCGGATCGGCATATAAATATCTTTGCCCTTCGCGCCCGTCTCTTTCTGCAATGCCTTGCCTATCGCGCGAACGTCTTCGGACAGGATAGCATCTCGCCCGTTCAGATCCACGGCCAGAGCGGCGATCACTTCCTTCGCGAGCGGGCTTGACTCCAGGTATTCCTTCGCGTCGGGCTGAAGAAGCTTCTCGATGGGCTCGAAGAACGGCGCCGCCTCTTCGACGCAGTCGGGTATCAAAGTGATTTTGGCCTGTATCGAGTCGACAATCGCAACAAGCATCTCTTCGGAGTACCGGGACAGATCATAGCCCGCCTCGCGAAAATGGGGCGTGCAAAATTCCAAAAGCTCCTCCGGAGGCATCTTGCGGATATATACGCCATTGAGCCAGTCGAGCTTGCTTTTATCGAAAACGGCGGCGCTTTTGCCGAGCGCGGCAAGATCAAACTTCTGCGCGAACTCTTCGATCGAAAACACTTCCTCTCCTTCAGAAGGCGAGAAACCCAATAGCGCGATCATATTCACCAGCGCCTTTTGCATATAGCCGGCCCTCTTGAACTCCTCGACAGATGTTGCCCCATGTCGTTTGCTCAAGCGGGCTCCATCGGGTCCGTGGATGAGCGAATGATGCGCGAATCTCGGCGGCTCGGCGCCAAGGGCCTTGAAGAGCACAACGTGTCTGGGAGTATTTGAGAGGTGATCGTCTCCCCGGATGACGTGGGTGATTCGCATGCGCAGGTCGTCGATCACATTGGCAAAATGAAAGGTCGGTCTCTTATCAGCCCGCAAGATTATGAAATCGCTGATGACGTCAGGATCAAAATTCACGCGCCCGCGTATTATGTCGTCAACAAGAATGGCGCCGGCCTTCGGCACGCGGAACCTCACGACAGGCTCCCTGCCCTCCCGAATATACGCCTGTTCCTGAGCCGCGGAAAGAGATTGACAGCGGTTGTCATAGCCCGGCGACCGTCCCGCCTCTATCGCCATCTTGCGCCGCTGCTCCAGTTCCTCGGGCGGGCAATAACAATAGTATGCGTCCCCGGCCTTGAGCAATTTCTCCGCTTCGCTCTCATACAGTTTGTAACATTCCGATTGCCGATACGGCCCGTATGGGCCTCCCGTATCGATGCTCTCATCCCACTCCAGGCCTAGCCATTTGAGCGCCGCGATTATCGATTCAAGCGACGCCTCGGTGGAACGCTCCTGGTCGGTGTCCTCGATCCTGAGAACAAACGCTCCGCCATGACGCCTTGCAAAAGCCCAGTTTATGAGGGCTGTCCTCGCCCCGCCGATATGCAGATGGCCAGTTGGACTGGGCGCAAATCTTACCCTGACTTCCGTCATCCTTTTTCCTCTAAGAGCGCGACGGCCTGCGCGCAGATCGCGTCTCCCGCCCCTATCTGCCCGAGCCCTTCCGCCGTCTTGCCTTTCACGTTGATTCGTGCAACCTCGATTCCGGATGCTTCGGCGATATTTTCCCTGATCTTATCCTTATAATCAGCCAGTCGAGGAGTTTCCGTAATGACGACCGCATCGATGTTAACGATTTCGTAGCCGGCCGACCGGATCTCGGCCGCTATCTGCTTAAGGAACTCGATGCTCGAGGCGCCCTTATATGTCGGATCGGTATCGGGATAATGCTGGCCGATGTCTCCAAGCCCGGCCGCGCCAAGCAATGCATCTATTATCGCGTGACACAGAGCATCCGCGTCTGAATGGCCGACCGCCTTCTTGTTTGACGGAATGGCGATTCCCCCGAGGATCACGCCGCCACCCTCGGTGAGGCGATGGATATCGAACCCAAGCCCGACGCGCATCAGCTTTGCCTCCGACGGAGAATTTCCTCACAGATGGGGACATCCTCAGGTGTCGTTACCTTGATGTTCTCGTATGAACCCATGACGACGTGAACGGGAGCGCCCATACGCTCAACGAGAGCCGCGTCATCGGTGGCCAGATCGCCTTCGCGTTGCGCTTTTTCGTGCGCGGACACGAGCAGGTCGTGACGAAAGCATTGAGGTGTCTGCACGAGCCAGACGCGTGATCTGTCGAGCGTCTTGGATACAACGCCTTTGTCATCGCAGAGCTTGAGCGTATCTTTGCACGGAACAGCGGCGATGGCCGCGCCGGTCTCGTTCGCCCGGTTCACGACGTCTATCACAAGTTGTGGAGTAACAAGCGGCCTCGCCGCATCATGAACCGCGACGATATCGCAGTCCACGGAAATCTCTCGAATGCAGTTGGCCACCGATTCCTGCCGTGTCTCCCCTCCTGCCACAAGGCGGGTTCGCGCTTCGCCGACAGCCTTTTTGTCAAGAATCCGACCCAGCGCTTCCATATCTTCGGGGGGACACGCGACAAGCACCTCAGAGAAGAGACCCGATTCGAAAACGGCTTCAAGTGTCCAACTGAAGAGGGAACTGCCCAGAAGAGGGATGAGAAGTTTTGACCGCGGGGACCGCATCCTCACTCCGCGTCCCGCGGCAGGTATTATTGCTACAGCACGCATAGGATTCATCCCCGCCCTTCAGGCGGGCGGTCGCCCGGAGCATTCCGGATCGGCAGAGAGAGAGTATCGATCGCCAATCCGGTGGGAGATACACAAGGCTTATCGGATTTTTGTAAATATCATCTGGCCGGCCGAGGTCTGGAGAACGCTCGTGACCGTGACCTTGACCTCTCTGCCAATCAGTTTGGAGGCGTTGTCGACGACGACCATGGTACCGTCGTCGAGATAACCGATCCCCTGGCCCTGTTCTTTTCCCTCCTTGATGATTTTTATAATGAAGTCTTCCTGGGGCAGCACTATAGGTTTCAGTGCGTTGGCGAGGTCGTTGATGTTGAGTACCTCGATCCCCTGGAACTGGGCCACTTTGTTGAGATTGAAATCGTTGGTGACTATCTTGCCTTGCATCTGTTTCGCAAGCTTGACCAGCTTTGAGTCGACCTCGCGCACATCGGGATAGTCCACTTCACTGATACGGACATCGATCTGTACCTGCTTCTGAATCTCGTTGAGGATATCGAGACCGCGTCGTCCACGGGTTCGCCGCAATGGTTCGGGCGAATCGGCGATACCCTGTAGCTCATTGAGAACGAAGCGGGGAATGATAAGAGTACCGTCAAGAAAACCCAGTTTGCTGATGTCGGCAATACGGCCATCGATGATCACGCTCGTATCAAGTACCTTCGGCGCATTGAGCCCTCCTCTCCCGAACGTGGGAATCGGAAGGATTCTGAGATCTCCCTTGAGCTTGAAGCCGACGGCAAAACCGAGATAACTCAGAAAGAGCATCAGGGTAATTGTGAGAAAGTTCTTGGAGCGAGCAAACCATAAAAATCTTTCGGGTATCACCAGATCCAACCACTCGATCATGAAGCTTGCTGCCACCATTCCCAGAATAATCCCAACAGTCGGCGGGACCAAACCCTCAAAAGAAAATTTCTTAATGACGAATTCAAACCCAATTATGACAAACGCTCCCACGCCGCCGACGATTAGTCCGAAAAACGCATGCAAGGGCTGCACGAGACCGAAAGTACTGCCGATCACATATCCTATCGAGGCGCTGAAAACTACGAGAAGCACCCTGGCCACAAAAGTAATCATTGCTCCCTATCACCTCCTTTATGTTTCTATCTTCTCGACTTGGCCTGCCTAGCTAGCGCATGGATTGAATCGTCTTGCTTATGATGCGGCTCAATTTCGGTTCGGCTTCAGCCGCGACTTTCAATATCATCTCGATGTTTGCAGGCTTGAGCGCATCGGGAAGACATTCGTCCGTGATACAACTGATTCCAAGCACTCGAAGCCCCGCATGTACGGCAACGATCACCTCAGGCACGGTCGACATTCCGACTGCATCCGCTCCAATCGTGCGGAGAAAACGGTACTCGGCCCTTGTCTCGAGGTTCGGGCCGGCAACGGCCACGTACACACCGCGCTTGAGAGGAATCTTCTCCTCAACGGCCGCTCTCTCCGCCAACTCGATCAGCTTGCCGTCATATGGTTCGACCATATCGGGGAAACGCGGTCCGAGGCGGTCATCGTTTGGTCCGATCAACGGGTTGTCGCCCATGAGGTTGATATGGTCGGTGATCAACATGATGTCACCGGCTTTGAATTCGGGATTCATTCCGCCGCTGGCGTTCGAAACGATAAGTGTCTTCACGCCGAGGGCTTTCATAACCCTCACGGGGAACGTTACCTCCTGCATGGAATATCCTTCATAGAAATGAAAACGGCCCTGCATCGCCAGAAGATTCTTTCCCCCGATCCTGCCAAAAACCAGTTGATTCTCGTGGCTCTCCACGGTGGAAACGGGGAAGTTGGGCAACTCGTCATAAGGGATGGACTTTTTGGCCTTTATTTCCTTGACCAGTTCGCCCAGGCCCGTGCCCAGGATGATCCCCAGAGTCGGCTTCAAGTTTACTCTTTTTCTGATCGCAGCGCTGGTCTCCTTTACCTTCTGACCGAGATCGAGCAATTCTTCATCTCCTTCCTGTTATCTATCGGGACATCCGGCGATTGCCCGGTTCACGGCAATTCAGAGATCAAAGATAATACCGATTCTTTATCAAGGTCTTTCAGTAGTATCCGCTTTTCCCTGGATTTCGCGCCGGATATTATTTCTACTCGGCCTTTCGCAATTCCGAAGAACCTGGATAAGAAGTCGCGACAGGCTTTGTTTGCGGCCCCTTCAACAGGGGGTGCGTTTACACGGACCTTCAGATACTCCCCCGCTACCCCCGCTATCTCGCATTTTGACGAGCGCGGCTGGAGCCGGACACGCAAGATAACACCGTCCGGGGATTCCTTACAAAACATCAAAAGAGCCCTGGTTTTCGAGTTAATGTCTTAGCCGAAAGATTATATCACGCTTTCATTTTTGTTTTCAACAATTTTCAACGACAAAGCGATGGTTTTTTTAACGAAGAACCGTTTTTTAAAAAATCTTGTCGCCTTCATCTTGCGCAAGGACCGGAGAAGCACTGAGGTCACGGCGCGCCGTGACCCTATACAAAGGGATTAAATACAACACTGGATTTTCATATACCGGTACTGAGAAATTGCTCTGTCTAAGAATCGCTGTCAGGACTTCCTTTTTCCTCTCTCAGTTTGTATTTTTCCATGCGATAGATGAGCGCCTGCCGCGAGATGCCGAGAAATTGCGCCGCCCGGGTCTGGTTCCAATTATGCTTTTTCAGGCTGTAGAACAATAAGTCTTTTTCAACATCCTCAAGACGTATTCCCTCATCGGGTATTCGAAACATCCGCTCCGTGTGCTCGCCGGCCTTTCCACGCACATGGTCGGGGAGATCCCCTTCGGTCAGTCGGTCGGGATCTTTGCGAAGAAGCAACGAGCGCTGAATCACATTTTCGAGTTCGCGCACGTTGCCGGGCCATGGATAGCTTTCCAGAACCTTGAATATTTCCGGCTCGATCCGGCATTCGGATTCGCCAAGCTTGCTCTTGAAGTGATGCACGAGAATCGGGATATCATCGGTCCTGTCTCGCAGTGGCGGCAATTGTATCGGGACAACATTGATCCGGTGATAAAGGTCCTCGCGGAAATCCCCGTCCACCAGCATTGCCTCCAGATCCTTGTTCGTTGCGGAAATAACGCGGATGTCCACTTTGATCGGTGTAGGGTCGCCAACGCGTTCGATTTCCTTTTCCTGCAATACTCGCAGCAATTTGGCCTGAAGGTCGAACCGCAGGTCGGCCACCTCATCAAGAAAAATCGTGCCTCCGCTTGAAAGTTGGAACTTGCCTATCTTATCCGATACAGCGCCCGTGAATGCTCCTTTCTTGTGGCCAAACAGCTCGCTTTCGAGAAGGTTTTCGGGTATCGCCGAGCAGTTGACAGCTACGAAGTTTTGCTTCGATCGAGGGCTGTTATAGTGAATCGCTCGCGCAATAAGTTCTTTGCCGGTTCCGCTCTCGCCTTTTATCAAGATAGTGACATCCCTCGGGGCAACCCTGCGGACCATCTCAAAGACCTCGGCCATCCGGGAACTGCCGCCGATGATGTTCTCGAAGCTGAAGCGCTCGACCAGTTGGGCCTCAAGCAGTTGGGCGCGTGACCGCAGCCGCTTCAGTTCGAGGGCCTTTTTCACTACGAGCCGGAGTTCATCCCGGTTGAAGGGCTTGGTTATGTAGTCATACGCGCCGAGCTTCATGGCCTCGATTGCCGTGTCGAGTGTGCCGAAGGCCGTGATGACTATGACCAGTTGCTCGATATTGAGCCGCTTGATTTCCTTCAGCACCTCAATGCCATCTACTCCCGGCATCTTTATATCGGTAACAACAAGGTCAGGATCGTGCTCGCGGTAAAGCTTGAGGGCTTCCGTCCCATCAGAGGCCGGGATGACCGTATAGCCCTCCTGTTCGAGGTTGAACTCGAGAACCTTGCGAAGACTCGCGTCATCGTCGACAAGAAGGATCTTCTCCGGATTCATTCCGTTCTCTCCGTGGTGAGCGGCAGTGTGATGGTGACGCACGTTCCGGCGCCGTGTTCGCTCGTTACTGCCACAGAAGCCCCGTGCGCTTTGACTATTCTTTTGACGATAGGCAGTCCCAGCCCGGTGCCGTCGGGCTTCGTTGTGAAGAAGGGATCGAACACATGAGGCAGATGCTCGGCGTCGATACCCTCCCCCGTATCGGCTATTTCCACGCGAATGACCTCTCCATCGTCACCGGTGTGAAGCGCTGTCGTCAACCGCAATGTTCCTCCTCCGGTCATCGCGCCGACGGCATTCAACAACAGATTCAGGACCGCATGC
The DNA here is from genome assembly GCA_964482745.1 of uncultured bacterium. Classification (GTDB taxonomy): domain Bacteria; phylum Abyssobacteria; class SURF-5; order SURF-5; family SURF-5; genus CAYZZY01. The sequence goes on along the minus strand of CAYZZY010000071.1, from coordinate 3,847 downwards.
TCCATCTGGGGAACATCGAGGCTTAGTTGGGGAAGTCCGGGCGCTAATTCTGTTTTCACGTCTATATTCTCCCGCCCCAACTGAAGGTCGAGAATCTGGAGCATCCGCGAGAGAATATCATTGATATTCGCTTTCTCGCGATGCAACCGCTGGAATCGGGCAAGCCCGAGAAAATTCTCCACAACATCATTAAGACGATTGACTTCATCGAGCATCAGCCGGGCGAACTCCTCCCGTTTCGGCTGCGGCGTAGCGGGATCCTGTAGTATCTCGGCAGTTCCCTTGATCGATGCAAGCGGGTTGCGTATCTCGTGGGTAATCCCGGCAGCGAGTTCCCCCAGCGTGCTCAATCTCTCGGACCGCCGAAGTTGCTCCTCTTTTTCGATAATAAGGTCGGTTTGCTCCCGGAGTTTCTGGTAGGCTTTCTGGAGTTCCTCCGCCGTGTGTCTATAGCCCTCTCGCTCTCTTCTTTCGCGCTCTGACAGGAGACCCGTGACGAGGCCTACGGCGCTGTAAATGAGCACCTCCAGGATCTTCTGTGTGCCGGATGTGAATACATGCTGGCCGGCGGACCCGAACACCACAGGAGCATAGAGAATGCTCACCAGTAAGGCCGTTGCGATCCCTCCGAGCAACCCATACCAGATTGCGGCCATGAGTATGGGCAGAAAGTACAACAGATAGTGAATGTTATGAAGGTACAGATTCTCGTGGCTAATATCTGTGAGGTAATGTTGGGCGGTGATTATCACTATCACGACAGCAATAAGCATAAAACGACTAACGCTGCGCAAATCGAGATTTCTTCCCATTCGTAACTCTGTAACCGTTTCTACTTGATCGGATAGATTTGAGCACAATCTTGAATTTATCCCGGTCAGCAAATGTCACTTCATTTTACAGAAGCTTTTGAGGTTAAGCAAGTTTCGACCGGCCCAAGGGATTGAGAATCTGAGAAATAATCCTTCCTTTCAATCCCTTGCTGGGAAATGATAAGCAGCCCGCTCTCTTCTCACGAATACTTCCGGGCAAGGGATTGAGATTATTGTCCACCAGATTTTCTCGCCTCCGTTCGAGATGATTCCTCTCTTATCTCTGTTTCCCCTAATGGCCGAAAATATTCCCGTTCCCCGACCCCGCACCCTTTCCTCTTCCTCATATCGAGTGAATTTGGTGAAGAACTCCCTATCAAGTCGATTTCCCTTGACAAGGCCCTGCCCTGTTAGTATAATGTTTAGTAAACATTAAACGATTTGGAGTGCTCCATGAATTTTGGACACCTGCTCAGAACTCTAAGGCTCTCGGCCGGGATCGGGCTGAGACAGCTTTCACGCAGTATCGATGTCTCGCCGACCTATCTGAGTTTGATCGAAAACGGGAAGCAATCTCCGCCTACCGCTGGCAGGATCGCACAGCTTGAGAAAGCGCTGGAGGTGCCGGCCGGATACCTTTTATCGGTCACGGGAGGCCTCAAATCGGACGTGACGTCGTTCGCACAGGAGATACCCGAGGTGACGGATTTCCTCAATATGACAGTGAAAAACTCGATGACATCTGCAGATTTCATGGAGTTGACGGGTTTTCTGAACGCCTATGGATGGAAAAGACTTAAAGAGGCTCTGGAGACATGTGTTCCGCAGTTTTTGGAGCCTTCCTCCGAGTCCGAACTCCAGCCAATTAAACGCCCATACATATGGCCGTTTCTGACGGAGAAACTCATATTTGACGCTCCGGCCACAGAAGAAAAATCATCGTTCCTGGAATATGCCGTGCATCGGATGGCCGATCAATGTGAGGACATGAAGCCAGACTTGATGCTCAAGGAACTGCTTGACCGCGAACGAATTTCAAGCACGGGCATCGGCGACGGAGTGGCAATCCCCCATGCATATCTGACTGGGCTCGATCGCATGATTGTGGCCTTTGTCCGTGTTCCGGACGGCTTGGAGTTCGACTCCATCGATCAAAAGCCTGTATACATTGTGGTCTTTCTGGCGGGACCTCGATTTTCGGAGAAACTGCATCTGAAACTGCTCGCCAGATTGGCAAAACTCCTGAGCAAAGGCAGCTTTTCAAAGAGCGTGCTTGAAGCCGCCGGCCCTCGGGAAATCATCTCGCTATTCAGGGCGGCGGAAATGAGAATTCCATGATGGGAGGTGAGCGAACGGATTCGGCAAGAAAATTGCTACTGTAGGGCAGATCGGTTGAAATTGAGGACCGAGTTTCTGAACTCAAATTGTCCTGTTAGGAGGGGACAAAATGAAAAAAAGCAACCAACTCAAGCTGCTATTGAAATTGCACAAACTTGAGAACAACGGCGAAGGTGTCGATAAGGCCAAGGTTTTCAACAGATTGGAGAAGAGGCTGGATCCTTCTCTGGTGAGGCGGTATCACAAATTAAGAGAGAAAATGGGTACCGGCGTAGCTGTTATGGAAAGGCGCATCTGTAGCGGATGCAGGATGGTCTATCCGGAATCGCACGAGATGTTGCGGTATAAAAACTCGATACACTATTGCGAATATTGCGGACGTCTCCTGGTTGTGACCGATAAGTCGGCATAACCTAAACCATGTTATTACAGCGTGTTATCAATTAAATACGCTTTCCTGGAAAAGCCGGAGAGGTAGTTTTCTCTCCATGCGGCCACAAAAAATAGTCGCAAAGGGACAAGATGCGAGCCCGGTAAAAGTATTTCTCTATACTCTTGCAAACACACCGCTTAGGGAACACCCCTCCCTAATCTCCGACCAAATTTGTTACCCGACCATGCTGTCATCCCTCAAAACTTTTCTTCAGATTGAGAATGTGACAGGTCTCTGTCGCAAATTTGAACAGTTCTCCCCCTCTCAATCGCCCTGCCTTGAAAAAACATGCAGAAAAGAATAAGGGAGAAAAGAACTATCGCTGGATCTTGGCGGATCCCGCATTCAGGACCGCTTCGACATCATCTTTCGTCAAAAACGCAAGGTCCCCCGGAATCGTGAACTTAAGGGCAGACATCGCAACGGCGAAGTTCAATGCATATTCGATATCTCCTGTTAAGTGCCCGAAGAGGAAGCCCGCAGAGAACGCATCGCCGGCCCCGACGCGGTCGACCTCGACCGTAGGATACAGATTCGAGCGAAATATCCTGCCCTTGCTCCGACAGACCGCCCCCTCTTTTCCCATTGTGAGAACAACCACCGAGCAGCCGAATCGCGACGCAAGCGCATCTACTGTGCCTTCCGGCGTATCCCGCACGCCAAACACATTGGCGGCATCATCAGCGTTCACAAAAAGAATATCGACATCCGAACAGACGGGAGAGATATGCCGGCGGGCCTGACTGTGACTCCAGAGCTTTGCCCTGTAATTCACGTCAAAAGAAATCAGGGCGCGTTCTTTTCGCGCCTTCGCAATAGTCTCTTTCAGAAGACGCCGGCAGTTCTGGCTGAGCGCCGCGGTGATTCCCGAGAGATGCACCACCCGCGCGCCCTTGAACAGACGCCAGTTTATCTCGGAAGGTTTGAGCGTAGTTATCGCAGAACTTTTTCTGTCATAGGTCACCCTATGCGGGCGCAGGCCTTTTCCGAATTCAATATAGTAGGTTGGGTTTCGCGTCTTCGTTGTCCAGACGATCCCGGAAGTGTCGACGCCATGAGCCGCAATCGACGATGATATCTTTCTTCCCGGCGGGTCATCCACAAGCTTCGAAACCCATGCCGTCCGCATGCCGAGTCGGGAAAGTGCAACAGCCGTATTGGATTCACTGCCGCCGATGGAGAGGTCAAGTGACGCGGCCTGTTCAAGCGTCTGGTGATTCGGCGGCGACAGCCTTATCATCGTCTCTCCAAGGGTAATGACATC
>CAYZZY010000070.1:0-12256 GCA_964482745.1 uncultured bacterium | reverse complement strand
AAAGCTTAATCTGTTGGGCAGGCTGGTAAAGGTCCTTGTAGTTTGGATATTCCCTCCGTTGTACAAGGCATATATGTGGGTCGTATACCACACAAGCAAGAGAACGGAGGTTGATTTTTCGAAGCTTTGGGAGATTACCGTCCGGGGCGAGAATGTGCTGGGGGCGATCTGGCGCCAAGATGCATTTATCAGTCCCTTTTGCTACAGAGGTCAAAATTCCCATGCCATGTTCCGCAACGATGTCCGGGATGATAATTTCTGCCAATTAATTCCTAACCTGAACACAGAAGAAGCTCAACCCATATCCTTAATTCTCATAATTAATGTTTGCCAATTGGTCTGACGATGTACGCTTTATCTCGACCTGCAAAGACTGGAAATGGAAAACTTAAGGCGTTTTTGCTCGGGAGCCGCCTGCCTCCGAGTGATTTCAAGTGAAGTATCTTAGACCAGAGGGTGATACAAGGACAGAGAATGGAAACAGGAATCCTCATAGGCTACTTCGCAAAACAAGATGAAGCTCGCGCTGTCTTCAGGAAATTGCAGAGGAGAGGTTTCCGCCGCGCCGCATTGGTCAGCAAGACTGCGGATGGAGATGTGCAGACATGGGATCCCTTCCTGTGGCGCCGGGCTTTCGGGGCGGCCATAGCTTTCATCCTGTTCGGGGTCCTCGCCGGAGCTGTCTCCATAACCCTTCAGTGGCCGGAGTCGATTTTGATCGGAGTCCTTTCTGCACTGCTTCCGATGCTTGTGGGTGGAATCATCGGCGCCCTTTTCAGTGGGGTATGGATACGACGATCGCGGTTCGGCGTGGAACGAAGGTTGATCGAGGATCACACACGTTGGTTGGTGTCCGAGGAGACCGTCCTGATTCTCCAGACGCCGATCGAAACATTGCGATTCCCAGTGGCGATGTTACGGGAAGGCGGCGAAACCCCGCCCGCGGTCTTCTTCCTGCATGCGAAGCGCGAGAGTCTAATCAAAGATGTGTGGAGCCCCGAGGCGCCGCTCTCCCCGGAGCAAATCAGGGAGCATGCCCGGCGTCTGGCCACGGACCACAATGTGGACCCAAATCCGAAACGGAACACCGAACTGTTCACGCGGCTCGAACAGGCCCGTCGATGCGTGCATCAGGTTTGCCTGGATCTCTCCGAAGCGAGTCGACTGGAACAGAGTGTGCCTCCAACCGCGGAGTGGCTCCTCGACAATGAGTACATCATCGAGAGCAACGCCCGTGACGTCCGGCTGAACCTGCCCCGGCGTTTTTACCGGCAGTTACCGGCGCTCGCGAACGGGCCCGACCAGGGGCTGCCGCGCATCTACGGCCTGGCGCGGGAACTGGCCTCTCACACCGACCTGCGCCTGGATCAGGAGAACATCCTGGCCTATATCCAGGCCTATCAGTCGGTGAGGCCGCTTTCGATCGGCGAACTCTGGGCCTTCCCCCAGATGCTGCGCACCGCTCTGATCGAGCACATCCAGCAGTTGGCCCGACGATCCCTGTCGGAACTGCGTGAAGGCGAGATCGCCGATTTCTGGGCGAACAGGCTCATTACCACCAACCGGCGAGATCCCAACCAGCTCTTCTCGATCCTGGCGGAACTGACCGGAACCCAATCCCGCCCAAGCTCCTGTTTCGCCGCGCAACTGATTGATTACCTTTATGACGAAGGGTCCGCGCTCGCCCCGGTTCAGGCCTGGCTGGAACGCGCCTTCCACAAATCCCTGAACGAACTCAGCTTGCGCGAAAAAAACCGCCAGACCAAGGATCAAATATCGATTGGGAATGCCGTTAACAGCTTGCGCGATCTCGCCCTGCTCGATTGGAAGGAATGCTTCGAGAAGCTGAGCGTGGTGGAGCACACGCTGCGACAAGATCCCGCCGGCATCTATCCCCAGATGGATTTCGTCACGCGCGACCGTTATCGCCGGGTGATTGAGGACCTCCACCGCGGTTCCGGCCGGTCCGAGGACCAGGTCGCCCGGCGCGCCATCGAAATGGCAACCCAGGCCGGCCGCGATTCCGACCAAGATGAAAAGGCAATTCACGTTGGAACTTATTTAATTGGCGAAAAAAGAAAGGATCTGGCTCGACTCATCGAGTGTCATGAGACTTTGCGCTTCCGCGCCCTGCAATGGGCATATCGTCATCACTCGGCAGTGTACTTCACCGGGCTGTTTTTTTTCTCCGCCGCATTCATTTTCCTGGGCCTTGGGCTTGGTCTGCGCACCCATGCCCGCGGGATTCAGATTATCATTGCCGCTCTCTTGTTCATCCCCGCGAGCCAGCTCGCGCTGGAGGGGATGAATTACCTGGTGATGCGGCTCTTGCCGCCGCGCACCCTGCCGAAAATGGATTTCCGGGCTTCAGGAATTCCCGACGCCTGCCGGACGCTGGTCATCGTTCCGATGATGCTGGTGGATCAGGAGACGATCAAAGCCGAGGCGGAGAAGCTGGAGATCCGTTATCTCGCCAACAAAGAGTCCAATCTGCTTTTTGGCCTATACTCGGATTACAAGGACGCGGCGCAGGCCCATTGTGAAGCTGACGAGCCCCTGCTCGAGGCCATGACGCGGCGCATCCAAAACCTCAATCAGCGCCATGGCGGCGAGCGGTTTTTCCTGCTGCACCGGGAGCGGAAATGGAGCGAATCCGAGCAGAAGTTTATCGGTTGGGAGCGCAAACGGGGGAAGCTGGAAGAACTCAATAGCCTGATTGACGGCACGCGGCCCAACTCCGCCGATCGCCTGGTTTACGTTGGCGACCCGGACCAACTTTCCAACGTCAGGTTTGTTATCACCCTGGACAGCGACACGCAATTGCCGCACGACACCGCCCGCCGGATGATCGAGACGCTGGCGCACCCATTGAACCGGGCGCGCTTCGATGGCGCCGGTCAGGTTCAGTCCGGCTACACCATCATCCAGCCGCGTGTGAGTCCTTCCCTGCCCAGCTCAAACGGTTCGCCGTTCAGCCGGCTCTTTTCGGATCCAATCGGCATCGACCCCTATTCCGGCGCGATTTCGGACGTCTACCAGGACCTGGCCGGAGAAGGTTCCTATCACGGCAAAGGCATCTATGACGTGCGCGCCTTCAGCCGAGCGCTTTCGGGCAGGTTTCCCGAGGCGATGCTGCTGAGTCATGACTTGATTGAAGGCGCTCACGTCCGGGTTGGTCTGGCCAGTGATATTGAGCTTTTTGATGAGTTCCCGCAGGATTATCTGAGTTATATCAAACGCCAGCACCGCTGGATTCGCGGCGATTGGCAGATCGCGGATTGGGTTATGCCGCGTGTTCCCCAATTCGGCGGCGGGCGAGGACCCAACCCGCTTTCCCTGTTCGATCGCTGGAAAATAGTGGACAATCTGCGCCGCAGCTTGTTGCCCGCAGCCAGCCTGGCTTTGCTGATGGCCTCCTGGTTGATCTCCTTCCGGGCCGGATGGATCGCCACCGTGGTGGTCCTCACCCAACTGTTCTTTCACTCCCTGGTGCAGCCTTTCACATGGGCCCTAAACGGCCAGAGCCTCAAGGCCGTCTCGCCTGCCCAAAAAGCCCATGATCTGCTGCGAGTGCTGGTTGAAGCGGCACTGCTTCCATACCAGGCCTGGGTGGGGCTGGACGCCGTGGGCCGGGTCTTCTATCGAAGACGTATCTCGCATCGGCGACTATTGGAGTGGACTTCGGCCCATGTGACCCATGGCGGCGCCCAGGCCAAAGTACCCATGTTTCTGCTTTCAATGGGCCTGGCGAGCCTGTTCAGCGTGATGGCGGGATGCACGGTCCAATGCTTTCGACCGGCAAACTTTTGGGTGGCCGGCCCTTGGCTGATGCTCTGGTTCCTGTCCCCGATGATCGGCTGGCTCCTCAACCGGCAACCACAAGCGAAGGCGTCGCAATTCCCGCTTCCGGCCGAGGATCGGCAATTCATGAGGAATGTCGCCCGGCGAACCTGGCGCTATTTCGCGGACTTCGTGACGAAAGAAACATCCTGGCTGCCGCCCGATAACTACCAGGTCGCCTATCGGGATCAACTGGCCCTGCGGACCAGCCCGACCAATATCGGCCTCTATCTGGTCAGCGTGCTCAGCGCCCATGATTTCGGATATTTAACGTTGGATGAAGTAGCTCACAAACTGACGCTGACAATGGAGACGCTTGATAAACTTGAGCGGTATGAAGGCCATCTGCTCAATTGGTACGACATTCAGACCCTAGCGCCCCTGAAACCGCACTATGTTTCCACCGTGGACAGCGGCAATCTGCTGGGAGCCTTGTGGGCACTGGACCCGGGGCTGGAGGCGCTGATGCGGGCGCCGCTTTTGGACGGGAAAGCCTTTGCCGGGCTACGCGACGCCGGTGAAGTCCTGCGGCAAATTATCCGCGATGAGAAGACCGTTGGTTTTGATGTTCGAGCCATGGATGAACTGCTGCGCGGGTGGGAATTGCCGCCGGACCGGATCGCCGACGCGCTTGGCCTGTTGCGGAAGGTGGAAAGTCGCGTGCGGGAGTTGTCCGCAAAAGCCGGTGCATCTGCGGCTGCTCAAAAGGGCGCGTCCTATTGGGCCGGGCAGATGCAGAGCCAACTCGCTGCCTGGCAAAGCCTCGCGGATCGTTATCTCGCCTGGATCGAAATTCTGGCACAGAAGACGGAGGAGGAAGTCGCCGGGCTGGACCCGGACGCCCTGCCGGCTTTTCGCCAGGCCCTTCAGCACGCACCCTCACTTCGGGACCTTGCCCACGGACGCGTCGCCTGCATCGCGTCACTCCAGGCTATCCGAGAGAAAGCGCCGGAAAGTGCGTCCGTCCTCCGAGACTGGATTGATCGCGTCCTGGCGGCCTTCAATAAGTCGAAATGGCTGGCCGGTGAGACGCTGGCGCAGGGCGAGCGGCTCCGGCAGTCGGTGCGAGAACTCTCCGCATCGATCGACATGGACTTCCTTTATAACGCCGAACGCCGGTTGTTTTCGATAGGGTTTAATGTCTCGGAAGGAAGGCTGGATCGCGCCTTTTACGATCTGTTGGCGAGCGAAGCGCGGCTGGGAAGTTTTGTCGCCATCGCCCGGGGAGACATTCCTGTCGAGCATTGGTTTGCCATGAGCCGGCCGTACGGCGCCATCGGCCGACGCCGGGCGCTGCTCAGTTGGACCGGGACTATGTTCGAATATTTGATGCCGTTGCTTCTCCAGCGTTCCTACGGGAACTCGCTGCTGGATAAATCCACCCGGGAAGCCGTGGCGATTCAAATCGCCTATGGCCTCAAGCATCGGGCGCCGTGGGGGATTTCGGAGTGCGCCTTCGGGGATCTGGACCTCCACAAGACCTATCAATACCAGGCCTTTGGTGTGCCGGCACTCGGACTCAAGCGCAGCCAGGCAAACAAAATCGTGGTCGCGCCCTATGCCACCCTGCTGGCGGTGAGCATCGCACCGCGGGAATCGCTGCGGAACTTGAAGCGACTGGCCGAGTTGGGACTGCTGGCCGATTATGGGTATTACGAAGCCCTGGACTACAGCCAGCGATCAAGCCGCGAGGGCGAGCGCGGGGTGATCGTGCAGGCCTATATGGCGAATCACCAGGGCATGAGTTTTTTGGCGCTGACCAATTTCCTTCATGACAATTCCCTCCAGCGCCATTTTCATGCCGACCCGCGCGTGCGCACGTTCGAGCCATTGCTTCATGAACGTATCCCGAACCTTCCCCCATTGCACCACATCACCACGCGCGAGCGAGTCTCGTCGGTGGCGGCCTTCGGCGAAGTCACGCCTTCGGTCAGCCAGTTCGAAACGCCCCATACCGCCACTCCCAAGACCCAACTCTTATGCAATGGCGGCTATGGCCTGATGCTGACCAACGCCGGCGGCGGCTACAGCCGATGGAGAGACTTCGAGATCACGCGCTGGCGATCGGATCGGACCCGGGATTCGTGGGGGACCTTCTGTTACATCCGCGAGACAGGTTCGGACCGGTTATGGTGCAATACCTATCAGCCGACCGGCGGTAAGGTTGAGGAATATTTGACCAACTTCACGCTCGACCGGGCCGTGTTCCGGCGCGTTGATTATGGCATTGAGAGTGAAACCGAGGTAATCGTTGCGCCGGAAGATGACGTCGAGATTCGGCGAATAGCGCTGATCAATCGTTCCCCGCGCAGCCGCCGGCTCGAGCTGACCAGTTACATTGAACTTGCGCTGGCGCCTCACAACGCAGACCGGCAGCATCCGGCATTCAACAAGCTGTTCATCCAAACCGAGGCGGTTCCTCAACGGCAAGCGCTCCTCGCCTACCGCCGACCTCGTGGGGAAGACGACCCACCTATTTATGTGGCGCACCGCCTTACGCTTGAACACGACGAGGGCGAAGTCCTGCAATTCGAGACCGACCGGCGCCGATTTATCGGCCGAGGACGGACGCTCGCCCGACCAATGGGCGCCTTGCAGAAGCCCGGCAATAGCCAGGGATTCATCCTCGACCCCATCCTCAGCCTGCGCCGGGGCCTGATCCTGGCTCCAGGAGAGCGAGCCCAGGTTTCTCTGGTTCTGGCCGCCGGCGAAACACGCGAGCAGGTCTTGAGCCTGATGGGTAAGTACAGCGATTACCATGCCATTGACCGGGCGATGGATTTCGCCTGGGCCTCTGCCCAGCTTGAACTGCGATTGCTGCGCATCCAGCCTGACGAAGCTCACCGCTTCCAGGGGCTCGCAAGCCACCTGCTGTTTCCCAACCCATTCTGGCGCCCTTCGGCCGAACGCATCGAGGAGAACCACAAGGGCCAGGCCGGCTTGTGGCCCTACGGAATCTCGGGCGATCTGCCGATTGCCTTGATTACCATTAGCGAGGCGCGCGATATCAGCCTGGTCCGTCAGATGCTCCAGGCGCATACCTATTGGCGCATGCACGGCCTGATGGCCGACTTGGTGATCTTGAACGAGGAGGCCGGTGGCTATGAGCAGCCCCTGCGTGAACAACTCGAACACCTGATCCCAGCCCATTCGGCCAATACCGGGGTGGACCGCCCCGGGGGAATCTATTTGCGCAGCGCGGATCTTATTCCGGAGGAAGATTTGACGTTACTCAAGGCTGCGGCGAGTGTGGTGCTGGTGGGAGCCCGTGGCCCATTGCCCCAGCAATTAGGCGTGACAATGGGGGGTCCCGATCTGCCGGAAGCCATAGACAAGAAACGCGATCCCCGGGATCCTTCGGCCGCGCTTCCCTTCCTGGAACTCGCCTACTTTAACAGCCTGGGCGGGTTTACTCCGGATGGCCGCGAATACGCCATCTATCTCGGGCCGGGCATGCACACGCCCGCTCCCTGGGTCAACGTCATCGCCAACCCCGCCTTCGGCACGCTCATCAGCGAAACCGGCGCCGGTTTTACCTGGCAGGGCAACAGCCAGCGCAATCGCCTGACGTCATGGTCGAACGACCCGGTGATGGACCCTCCTTCGGAAGCGATCTATATCCGGGACGAGGAAACCGGGGCCTATTGGACGCCGACCGCATCGCCGATCCTCGAGGAAACCGCTTACCGGGCCAGGCATGGCGCGGGCTACACGGTCTTCGAGCATAACAGTCATGGCATCGAGCAGGAGTTAACGGTTTTCGTTCCCGTGGATGATCAGGGGGGCGAACCGATCAAGCTGCAAAGGCTGTTACTCCGAAACGACTCCGCCCGACCGCGCAAGCTGTCGGTGACATATTATGTGGAGTGGACCCTGGGCGAGTCGCGGGAATCCTCCCAAATGCACGTCGTGACCGACTGGGATGACGAAGTCCAGGCCATGATCGCCCGCAACTACTACCATCCTGATTATGCGGATCAAGTGGCCTTCGCGGCATTAAGCACGCCCACGGAGAATTACACCGGAGACCGCACCGCCTTCATCGGGCGCAATCGCTCGATGGGCAACCCGCTGGCGATGGAGCGAATCAGGCTTTCACGCCGGACGGGGGCGGGCCTGGATCCTTGCGCCGGGTTGCAGGTCACTCTCAAACTGGCTCCGGGCGAGCGCGCTGAAATCAACTGCATGCTCGGCCAGGCCCCCTCGCTGAAGGAGGTCCATGCCCTGGTGCTGGCCTACCGCGACGATCAGGCGCTGGAGACCGCGCTTCGGCTGACCCAGGCCTGGTGGGACGATCGGCTCGGCTCGATCCAGGTGCATACCCCTGAACTTGCCACGGACTTTATGATCAATCGCTGGCTGCCCTATCAAAACCTGGTCTGCCGCATCTGGGGGCGTTCCGCCTTTTACCAGTCCGGTGGCGCCTTTGGCTTCCGCGATCAATTGCAGGACGTGATGGCGCTGCTTTACACCCATCCCGCAATGGCGCGCGAACACATCCTGCTCGCGGCCAGCCGTCAGTTCAAGGAAGGCGATGTCCAGCACTGGTGGCATCCACCGAGCGGCGAGGGAATCCGCTCGCGGATCTCCGATGATCTCCTGTGGCTGCCCTTCGTCGTCGCGCAATACGTAAGGATTACCGCCGACGTGGACATCCTGCTCGAGACGATCCCCTTTCTCGAGGCGCCGACCCTCAAAGACGATCAGTACGAGAGCTATCAATCGCCGACGGTCTCATCGGAGCGGGCCACACTGTTTGAGCACTGCCGGCGCGCTGTCAAGCGTAGCCTGACGTTCGGGTCTCATGGGTTACCCCTGATGGGAACAGGGGACTGGAACGATGGGATGAACCTTGTGGGCGCTGAGGGCAAAGGGGAGAGTGTCTGGCTGGCGTGGTTCCTGGTGGATGTGCTTAAGGGCATGGTCGAGCTGTCCGAACTGGCAGCTCGGCCCGATCTGAGCCGGACCTATCAGGAAGACAGAACGGCGCTGATTCAGCGTGTCGAGCAAGCGGCATGGGATGGGGAGTGGTATCTTCGGGCGATCTTCGACGATGGAACACCCCTTGGTTCCTCGGCGAATAAGGAGGCGAGGATTGATTCCCTGCCACAATCCTGGGCGTGGCTGAGTGGGTCCGCCGACACCAATCGCGCAACTATGGCCTTGGAATCAGCGTGGAAACATCTCGTTCGCGAGGATGAGGGGCTGGTGCTGCTCTTTGCGCCTTCCTTTGACAGATCGGAACCGTCACCCGGATACATCAAGGGTTACCCTCCAGGAGTGCGGGAGAACGGAGGTCAGTACACTCACGCCGCCCTATGGTTCGCCATGGCCATGGCGCGTCGAGGGGATGGCACGCGTGCGGCGAAAATGCTGCGCATGCTCAACCCGATTGAGCACGCGCGCGAGCCGGAAACGGTTTGGCGCTACGGGGTTGAGCCCTACGTGGTCGCAGCTGATGTGTACCGATTGCCCGGGCGGATCGGTCATGGTGGTTGGTCCTGGTATACGGGTTCGGCGGCGTGGATGTACCGAGCCTGGGTGGAAGAGGTCCTGGGCTTGAAGGTTCGAGCGGATCACATGCAGTTGAATCCGGTCATCCCCGGATCGTGGGAGGGCTTCCACCTGCGCTATCGTCACGGCGAAGCGATCTACGAGATTCAGGTCGAGAACCCGGAAGGTTGCGAGCAAGGCGTGTCCTGGGTGGAGATGGATGGTCAGCGCATGCGGGATGGCGTGATCCCGTTGCATCGCGACCTGGTCAAACACCGGATTCTCATACGTATGGGCAAGCCCTAACAAGCGGCTTGACAACTTCTCTCCAACCCGCTGGCGCCTGCCGTTGGTTGCAGGGCCATCGAATCCGAATCGGACAGGATCTCTCGACCAAATATCCGGATCATAATGGTAAGAACGTCTACCATAAAGTATGAGAAGGTAAATGAGGTGTTGACCAATTGATTGTGGTTGCTGAAGATTTCAGTGCGGTTTTGAACCGGATTCCTTGACTAATGTATATTAAAATGATACATGGGAACTTGGCGGTCAAACCGAAAGCGAGGGGAGGAAATGATCGATAAAGTCAAGGGCGCACTAACCATTCGCTACGTTAACGGATCTGAGCAAAAGTTTGAATTCACACGCCTTGAGGAGAGTCTCAGTGTTGGCGAGAGCATTCAAGACGTGCTCAGCGCGAATCAGTTGCTGCTTGAGCTGGAAGACAGACTCATGGTCGTGCCGTTTCAGAACATACTCACTGTGGAAGTTTCTCCACCTCCACCACAGGTGCGTGGAAATGTACTCAGAAATGTGCGCTTAGTCGGAGGAAGCAGGCAGCGCAAGCGCTAACTGAAGGCGTGAACTCAATAAAAAGCGCGGCCAGAAACAAGGCGCCGTCCACAGAAGTGAGCAACCCTATGGCCTTCATGAGAAGCGAATCCAAGCGGATCAGAACTCTTTGCATACGGGACGGCCGCCAAGCTCAGCAATCCAGGTTGATTTTCACTACATCTGCTCAGGATAACGCAGGGACAGGATTCGGCCTGGATGAAGTTATTTCAAAGTGTTCAAACCTTCACTTTCCCAGCTTCCCCAGAGTGCACATTTCACCCATCCGATTGTTCAAATATCGCTCTCAGAGAGTGAAGAATACGTTTTCGATTCTTCACTTCCACAGCACTTTGAGACTCACTTCTGAAATTCAAATCTTCGAGCTATATGCAGACCGCAGGGCGGCCAACGAAAACCTCGAACAGAAGTAGTATTGTCTCGCCAGAATTCTCACCTGGCGTGATTCAAGGGTTGAAATTTTCCTTCCATAGTGGTAAGCTGCGATGTTCGTTTGATTCTCTCCCCCGACTCTCATGGAGAAACAAACTCATAGTAATTAACAAGGATATATTGGCAATATAAATATGGGCTCTGTCCATATTTCGTAACCGTCTACTAAAAAGAAAGGAGATAACCCATGTCAAAGATTGATTTTACTGGAAGAGTGGCAATTGTCACCGGGGCCGGCAGCGGTCTGGGAAAAACCTATGCCTTGGAATTGGCCAAACGGGGAGCCAAGGTTGTGGTCAATGACCTCGGCGGCGCAAGGGATGGAACCGGCTCGAGCGACGCGGCGGCCAACAAAGTCGTGGAGGAAATCAAGGCTCAGGGCGGAGAGGCGGTCCCTAACTACGATACTGTTGCCACGGTGGAGGGCGGGGAGAATATCGTCAAGACCGCCGTCGACGCATTTGGCAAAGTGGATGTAGTAATAAACAATGCCGGGATTCTGAGGGACAAATCATTTCTCAAAATGGAAGAGGACATGTGGGATGCAGTCGTGGCGGTACATCTGAAGGGGGCTTATTGTGTGACAAGACCGGCCCTCAAGATTATGCGAGAACAAAGTTATGGCCGAATCGTAATGACTTCCTCCACCTCGGGCCTGATAGGAAATTTTGGCCAGTCAAATTATGGCGCGGCCAAAATGGGGCTCGCCGGTCTGACGAACGTGTTGAAAAAGGAGGGGGCAAAGTACAACATCAAGGTCAATGTCATTGTGCCGAACGCAATGACCAGAATGACCGAGGATATCCTGCCGCCCGGGATGGAAGACACGTTTAAGGTCGAAAATGTTACTCCTGCTGTGGTGTACTTGTGCTCGGAGCAGTGCGTGGATACAGGTACCTACATTGTTGCAACCGGCACTCCAAGTGGCACCCTGTACTGCCGTTCCCAGATCATGACCGGCCCCGGACAGAAGTTCGACGGGCTTCCCACGGCTGAGGATATCATGGAGAAGTGGGGCGAAGTCACGAATCTGGACGGCGCGCGATTCTGTGAAGAAGCCACCGAACTCTTTATGGGATGAAATCGGTAGTCGCATCAATCAAAACCCGTTGAGCATACTCCCCTTCGTTCTCTGAATGAAGGGGAGTGTGTCGATCTGTGCCTGGGGCTACTTGATTGAGTTCTATCGTTGCACGCGAGAACAGTCTACCGAATAAGTCCAAGACAGTGTGAAGACTCATTTATCGGCCACTATAACTATTCATAAATAGACGAAACCTTCACCAATCTGAAGCCTCTAAAAGTGTAGCTTCCACCCCTCCGATCGTTTAAATATCGCTCTGAGAGAGTGAAGAGTCCGTTTTCAATTCTTCACCCGTACCAACCTGTCAAATCCCGGCTTTCCAAGGCCCCCCTATCCTTTACCTCCTCCCCCCAATGAGTGGGGGGAGCGGATGGTACCTATTGTATCTCTATGGTAAGGCTCCTGGGAAGAATCTATACTGCCCCTCTTCGCTCCGTCTCGTTGCGCGACCTACCGCCTTGCGGCAAGGCCGGGCGCCAGTTCCGGATCAGTCAAGTAGTCGATAAATCGATTGAATATCCAGGCTCTCTCTCAGGACCGACGCCAGTTTGT
>CAYZZY010000069.1:10782-12275 GCA_964482745.1 uncultured bacterium | reverse complement strand
CCGCCAGCCAGGCGCAGGCAAAGGCCATCGACGGCGCAATAAGGAAGTGCGAGTGCAAATGCCGGGAGGTGGTCGTAGGCGTGCCCGGCAACAGCGCATTTATCCGCAATATAAAACTCCCGCCCGTCCCCACCAGCAAGATCGACCAGATAGTCCGTTATGAGATCCAGCAGACAATTCCCTTCCCCATCGAGAATATCGCCCTCGATTACCAGGTGCTGGATCCGGATGAGTCAAGCGAGGTCGAGGTCATAATGGTCGCCATGAAGGGCGAGGTGGCCGAGGAATTCATACGGAACGTGGAGAAGGCCAAGATCAACGTAAGCATAATGGATTCTATCCCGCTGGCCCTGTACAATTGTTATCGTTACAACGGCTACTCGAAGAAGGACGAATGCACCGCGATTATGGAGCTGGGCGCCAGCACCTCGCATATCCTGATCGAACTTGCGGGCGACCTGCGATACTGCCGCAACGTGAGCATCGGCGGCAACGACATCACGCTTGCCATTGCAAAAGAGTTCAACATTCCGGTCGAGCAGGCCGAACGCCTCAAACTACAGCACGGGCTGATCTTCCCCGAATCGGAAGAAGGAAAATTCACTGATGACCAGGTTCGCCTGTCCAGGGCGATCGCGAGTGTCCTGGACCGGATGGTGGGCGAGGTCAAGCTGACGATCGGTTATTTCCGCTCGCTGGCGGGGGCAAGCGCCATCTCACGCGGAATACTGGCCGGCGGAGGGGCATTGCTGAAGAACATCAGGCCTTTCCTCGCTGATCGGCTCGGCGTGCAGGTGGAGATTCTGAATCCATTCAAAAAGGTGGCAGTTCCAAAGAATCTGATCACCGCCAGAAAAATGGCGCCGGTGTTCGCCACGGCGGTCGGACTGGCCCTCAGGAGTTCCGGCGATTGCTGCCAATTGAAGATAAGCCTTATCCCTCCTCAAATAAAAGCCGCAAAATCGAGACGCGGCAGGGTATTCTATAACATTGCAAGCGTGATCATGGTCCTGGGGATCATCGGTGTAACCCTGTGGCGTCTGCTCCCCGAAGCCGATGAGAGGGCCAAGGATATCGCGGCCCTTGACGCAGAGATAGCGAGGTACGAGCAACACGACAGCGAACGAATAACGTTGATAGGAGAGAGAGATACTCTCTATTCAGAACTCATGATGTTTAGCAAGGTTCCAGCTTTGGCTGTCGATGGGATCACGCCTCTCGCTTTATTCTCCGATACGCTGGATAAAGAGATGTGGATCAAAAAACTGTCTATAAAGAGAGGTGGCATAGACATCTCCGGATCCGTTGACCATGAAACAAAGGTGGAGGAACTGAGGCAACTCTCAAAGTTCAGGGCTGCCCTTGAAACGTATTGCGAAAAAGTCAAAGTAAAAGAACAAAGGGATACAAAGGAAGGCCTGTTTTTCTCACTTGAAATATCCGGCATTCCGTCGCTTCCCGAGTATATGAAGATGAAGGCCGAAAAGGAAGCA
>CAYZZY010000069.1:0-10682 GCA_964482745.1 uncultured bacterium | reverse complement strand
CCGAGAAACAATCAGCCGAAGAGAAGGAAGCAGCCGAGAAACAACCAGCCGAAGAGAAGAAGGCTGCCGAGAAACAACCAGCCGAAGAGAAGAAGGCTGACGAGAAACAACCAGCCGTCTGACCTTCGCGCATAAATGCGGGTGGCAGGAAGTAAAACATGGCAGGATCATCAAATAGGAAAATTGTGGTCAGTATCGTAGGTCTTCTGGTCGTGCTCGGGTTGGCAGTCGCGTCTTACCTCTTCGTTGCGAAACCGAAACTGAAACAGTGGACCGAAGACAGAAAGAAAATCAAGACGCGTGTGGAGAAGCTGGAGACACTGCGAAAGGCCTTTGGAAACCAGAAGGACCCAAACATTGAATTGCGACTGCTGAAAACAGAGAATTTGCGGCTTGTACAGGCGAACAAGGCGCTGGAAAAGATCAAGACCCCAGGAGTTGAAAAATCAGCTTTTCCAAAGGAACTCCAGGATAAGGACCCTGCGATTGAGAAAGAGTTGTTTCGCAACTACATGGAACATACGATGGAGGCGCAAAAAAAGACTTTGACGGATACGTTCAAAAAGGCCGGGATCTCGCCGCCCGATATTGAACTCTACGCAGATCTCTCACACGCAGATGAAGC
Organism: uncultured bacterium; assembly: GCA_964482745.1. GTDB lineage: Bacteria > Abyssobacteria > SURF-5 > SURF-5 > SURF-5 > CAYZZY01. The sequence goes on along the minus strand of CAYZZY010000069.1, from coordinate 10,057 downwards.
CGCCTACTACACAAACAGAGCGGCCGGGCTCAAGGGAATCTCGAGCGCGTTGGCAAAGACCAGTTCACTGGGTAACGCTGTCGTTGTCGAAGACATACAACTCGAAAGCTACGGAAAAAGCAGGGCAGGCAGTAAGGGCGCACTCAATGTGCTCAACTACACGTTGAACATGACGATGAATGCCAAAGCCCTTATCTCATTCCTCTATAATCTCAAGGAAGAACAGGCCTACTACTATGTGGAAGAAATCGCGCTTGAACCGGGTTCAAAGCATTCGTTCCGCATGGACGACAAGGGCGGAGGCCAGAACCTGTCCGTTTCCGCAAAAATAAATACGACGATGGTGTTCAAGAGCCAGATCACCAAGGCCGTATCAAAGGCCGCCACCCAGATGGCCAGGGCGAGCAAGCCAAGCGGCAGAAAAGGCGGCGGGATGGGCGGCATCTTCGGAATGGCCGCGGGAATGCAGCAGACCATAGAAAAAGAAGAAGAACGGGCGAGAGAGAAGAAATGGTGGCAGTTCTGGAAAAAATAGTCCACAAAATGAACCGTCGGGCCGCCGAATGTGGAAAGAGGAATGAACAAGATTGAGTGCGGTTCTTGCATTCTTAAAGTCTCTCTATGGGCATAAAGAAAAGGTGATTCTGGGGGTTCTTTTTATCGCATTTGTCTCTGTCGCATATATCCAGGTAAAGGAAATGCAGAGTTCTGATGCGGAGAACGGCAGCGAGGACCCGGTGAACATCATAGCCTTTGAGCAAAAGGAACGGCGCAAGCCGAGGGAATATCCTGTCCCTTCGTTCGACAACTCTTTTGACATCGAAAAACATGTGGATCTCGTCAGGAAAAGGGATATCTTCGCGCCGCCGAAAAAGGAACCGCGGGGTGGGCGACAAGATGAAAAGGAAGAGTGGGCGGAGATAAGGGTAAAAAGCGTATTCGATCCGACCCAGTCAGGAAGCTACATTGCCATAATCGAGGTGAACAAGAGATCAAGGATCGTCAAGGAGGGCGATCAATTTGGCGAGTATGAAGTCCAACGAGTAGATGGCGTAAGAAATTGTCTGACTATATACTGGACCAAAGCAAAAGAAGTTGAAAATAGAAAAGAGTTCTGCAAAGAGAACTAGAGCAGGCTTAAACGGTCGCTACGGGACTGGAGGAGGCTTTTCGGCTATGGATACTATCCTGCCCATGCGGATTTCGAAACTGGCGCGTCTTGCATTGTTTGCGGTTCTGACCACGACACTATTTGTGTTGCCGGTCTCCGCGCAAGGGGCTTCTTCGCAAACCGCGGAAAAGACATCTGAGTATCGGGACTATATAAGCAAGGGTTACCAGCATCTCGAGCAGGGCAGATATCGGCAGGCAATTGCCGAGTTCAACCGTGCCCTCCTCCTTAATCCCGATTCGGAAGAATCGAAAAGGGGCATCATCAAGGCCAATCAGGCAATCGCCGCCCGTTCGACCGTACCGGATATCGCTTCGATCGAGGTAGACCGCCTGGATTATCACCTCACCAAAGGGACAGAACATTATGACGCCGAAAAATACGATGAAGCAATAGCAGAGTGGCAAAATGCCCTGCAGATTGACCCGGAAAATAAAATTGCCCTTTCCCTCATTGATTCGGCGAAGCGCGCAAAGGTGGACGTGCTGATAGAGAAGGGCCATAGCGAATTCTTCGCCGCTCGTTACGACGAAGCAATAGCAATATGGAAAGAGGCACAGGAGATTGTGCCGGAGAGCACGGTCCTGCACGATCTAATCATAGATGCGGCCGAGGCGCGCAACGCGATGGAAAAAAGGAAGACGGATGACCTTCTTAATATGCAGACAAAGACACTGAGCCAGTTCTCGCGCAAGAAAGGTCTGCTGCCTGAGGGAGTTTCTCCTGACGGCATTCAGTACAAGGATGTTTCAGAGAAACCTGTTCCGCGCGAGGCCAGAGGGTTCGGGGCAAAAGAGGCCATCCTCAAAGAACTGGCGCAGCCCGTCGCTTTCGAGTTCGATTGCGAGCCCCTGCGTGATGTTCTGGCATTTCTTACAACTATTACGGGAATCAACATCCTGGTGGATGAAGATATCTTCTTCGAATTCGGCATGTTCGAGGATTGCTACGGGACGCCGGTAGACCGGGAGGAAATCTTCATAACCATCCACGTAAACGACCTTCCGCTGGAGTCCGCACTCAACGGAATGTTCCGGCAGCATGGCCTCGGGTTCTCGATCGAACGCGATTTCATATATATTTCCACGCCCGATGTGCTTCGAGGCTCGTCTTTCGAACAGCTCGAAACGCGTTTCTACCATATTAAAGATACTAGTCGACTTGCTCTGCCCAAACTCGAATTGTCGGGAACCACCGGCGGTGTTACCCTTGGGGTAGGCAAGAAAATGAACCTTGCTTCAGGGGCAGGAATAATAAGGCGAGCAAAGACAATATCGAACAAAAAACTTATGGAGATCGACGCCGACTTTACCTCCTATTCGGTCGGCAGACTTGCAAACATCCTGAAAACGTTCGTCCCTGTTGTGTTGGATTCCACAAAGACAACGACGGCGAAGAAAGCCGGGGCAATCAGAGACGATAAGAAATTTGGCGGCTTTAAGGAGAACCAGAAAGAGCAAAAACTTTTCGATCTGTCACGTATGCGATGGGCCGACCCGAGCGGAAGAGAGATTCTTTCGCTGATCGATTACGACGCTCATACCAACACGCTCATAGTGCGCAATACCCCGAGCAATCTTGATATTCTCGAGGTGTTTCTTGACCAGCTTGACAGGGAACCCAAAATGATCGCTGTAGAAGCGAAATTCTTGACATACAGCATCCTTGAGGCCGACAAGGTGGGGATCGACTGGGAGAGCAGCATAATAACGCGCGGCGCAGGCTTTCTCGACGCCGGAGCCACCATCGATCTCGGGCTTGATTCCAGCGTTAATGATACGATTACGCCAGACAGCCTGGTCGACCGCGGCGGCAAGGCCCTCTTCCGATTTACAAAGGACGATGGCGAGTTTCTCCAACTTACGTTTGATTTGCTGTCAGAGTTGAAGAGCACCCAGACCATCTCCGCTCCCAGAATAGTAACCATGAGCAATAAGCCGGCCGTCATACAGAACGTTTCGACACGGTCATTCAGGAGCGACCTGACGGTAGAACAAACTACGATAGTATCGGAGGGAATTTCAAATACAAGTTCGTCCATCGACCAGGAATTCACCGATGTCACCGAGGGCATTAGCCTCAGCGTTACGGCGCAGATCGAGCCGGACGACACTATCCGACTGTTTATTTTACCGGACGTTACGCGGATTATCGCTGAGGATATTTTTCTGGTCACACTGCCGGACTTCGAAAACACCATCGTAAGACCGCAGGTGGCCAAGCAATCATTGTTCACCAATATTGTGGTTAATGACGGCGACACTATCGTGCTTGGAGGGTTCATCGACGATACGTATTCCTTCCAGAAAACAGGCATTCCGTTCTTTAAAGATATTCCTTTCCTGGGACGGGCCTTCGAAAATGAAACAAAAGTCAGCGACAAGTTAAATTTGCTGGTGTTTGTAACCGTCAACATCATGGATACTCAAGGAGTCGCCTACAGCAGACTGAAATAACACAAGGAGTAAAGTCCAACGCCCCCTGCGCCCGGAGCGGACAGGGGGTGTTTTTACATAAGCCCGCGGAAAGGCCATTACGGTGAATGCGAGCCAGAGCCATCCAGAATCGTTGTCCACCTCGGCGGCTTTCCTGGCATACGAACTGCTCTTCGCCGCCGGCGTCGTCTTGTTCACCCCGTACGCACTTTTCAAAATGATCCGCACACCCGCTTACCGGGCGGGCATTGGACAACGGTTTTCCCTGCACACAAAAGCGGCGCCAAAGCGAGATCAGACTCGTCCTCTCTGGATACAGGCGGTTTCGGTGGGTGAGGTGAAATCCGTCACACCGCTGGTGAGGAAACTCAACTCGCGGAGCGGGCTCCCGATTCATCTCACGACGACGACGGAGACCGGATATCGCCTGGCCAAAGAGATTCACGGAACCGACAATACGATCTCCTATTTCCCGCTCGACTTTGCCTCCGTGGCCGGAAGAGCGCTGACAAATGTGCGGCCGCGGGCTATTGTCCTGTTCGAAACAGAGATCTGGCCCAACTTCATTCGGGCGGCAAGCTCGCTCGGAATTCCACTCGCCGTCATAAACGGAAGGATCTCCGAGAAATCCTTGCGGTTTTATCGACTGTTCCCACAGGTATTCGGCAATGCATTCTCAAGGATCGGCTTTGCGGGGATGCAATCCGAACGGGACGCCGAAAGGGCCCTTGCTCTTGGCGCGAATCCCGATGTGGTGAAGGTCTATGGCAATATGAAGTTCGACGCGGCGCCACCGCCGCCGACACGCGATGAAATAGAGGGGCTTCGACAGCAATTAGGCGTGGAAAAGGACGCCCCGCTGATTGTTGCCGGCAGCACGCACGAGGGCGAGGAGGCGGCCATCATCAAAGCTTACCGCAAGATCCATGCGAAGCTGCCGCATGCGCGCCTGCTGATTGCCCCGCGTCATCCAGAGAGATTCTCCGGCGTCGAGACATTAATCAGGAATGAAGGCTTCAAGGTCTGGAAGAGAACTGAGAGCGGCAACGGATCGGGGCCCGATGCCGGGGCCGTCATACTCCTGGACACCATCGGCGAACTTGCCCGCGTATATGCCCTTGCATCCGTCACCTTTGTGGGCGGGAGCCTTGTAAAGATTGGGGGACACAACATAATCGAGCCGGCTTCCATGGGAAAGCCCGTCCTGTTTGGCCCTCACATGCACCACTTCGAGGATATCAAGGAAACATTTCTGGCAGAGAATGCGGCAGTCCGTGTAACCGATGAGACGGACCTTGCGAGGGTCATCTCATCTATGCTTGAGAAACCATCCAGGGCGAGAACGTTGGGGGAAGCGGCAAAGCGCGTCGTCGAAGCCAACCGGGGCGCCACCGACAGATATCTGAACGCCCTGGAGAAGTACCTCTGAGCGCCCGCAAGAATGGACACGCTTGATACGGCGACCGGAACACCTGATGCAGCAAGGCTCAGGAGTTACTTTTCCGGGTCCCCTCCACGGTGCGCCTTAAACCTTCATCAAACCTGACAAGAGGTGCATAGCCAAGACCCTGTTCAGCGCGTGTGATGTCGGCAAGGGAATCTCTGACATCGCCCTCGCGGGGAGAAGTGTGCACCGCCTCAATATTCTTTCCCAATATCTCGTTCAGATTCTGCACGAGTGTGTTCAGGGTGAAGCGTTGCCCACAGGCGATGTTGAAGACCTTTCCCGCTGCCTGTTTCGGCGGGGCTGTGCAGGCGAGCAGATTGGCCGAAACCACGTTGTCCACGTAGCAGAAATCGCGGGATTGTTCGCCGTCGCCGTGCACCGTGGCTGGCCGGTCATTCGCCATTGCGCGGATGAATAGGGGGACCACAGCCGAATAGGGCGAATCGGGATTCTGCCCGGGACCGAACACGTTGAAATATCTCAGCGCGACCGTAGGCAGTCCATACAGGGAATGGAATGCCTGCGCGTACAGTTCTCCTGTGAGCTTGTTTATGGCATACGGCGAGATAGGTTGTGTGGGCATGTCCTCGCTCTTCGGAAGGGTCGGCGAATTGCCATATACCGAAGAGGAGGAGGCGTATACGAATCTCTCCACGCCCTCGTCTCGCGCCGCGAGCAGGACGTTCAAGGTGCCGTTGATGTTGATATCGTTGCTTTCGGCAGGGTCTTCAATCGAACGCGGCACTGAAGGCAGCGCGGCCTGATGCAGGCAATAGCGCACACCCTGCATTGCCCTGGGCACCAATTCCGTGTCCCGGATATCACCCTCTATCAGCTCGATGTCGTTTTCAACATCGCTCAGGTTCTCCCGTAAGCCCGTGAGAAAATTGTCCAGGACTCTCACTTTTTCTCCCCGGCCCACAAGCGTCCGGGTCAAATGCGAACCAATAAAGCCGGCCCCTCCAGTCACCAGATAGGTTGCCATTCCAGATCTTTCTCACTTTCTTTTATTCTACTGTCACGCTCTTTGCAAGGTTTCTCGGCTGGTCTACGTCAAGACCTCTGATAATCGTTATATAGTATGCCAGCAACTGCAGAGGAATCACAGTGAGGAGGGGATTCAAAATCTCGTGGGTTCGCGGAATATAGATCACTTGATCCGATTGCCCGGCGATCTCCTCGTCGCCCTCGGTGGCAACGGCCACAAGAACCCCCTTGCGCGCGCGTATTTCCTGCATATTGCTGCACATCTTTTCATACACCTTGTCTGCCGGCGCGAGACAAACAACAGGGAATGTGTCGTCGACAAGGGCGATCGGGCCATGCTTCATTTCACCGGCGCTGCATCCCTCGGCATGGATATAGGAGAGTTCCTTCAGTTTCAGAGCGCCCTCCAGCGCATTCGGGTAGTTGTAGCCCCGCCCCAGATACAGAAAGCTGGAGACATCGCTGAATCGCTCTGAACATGTTTTGACCGCCTCATGATTATCGAGAATCCATTGCATCTTGTCGGGTATCATCTTTAGTTCTTCGATAATCCGTGTGTATTCATCGGCCGGCAGCACTCCCCTTCTCTTTCCCAGATAGAGAGATAACAGCAGGAGCGACAGGAGCTGGGCGGTATATGCCTTGGTCGAAGCGACGGCTATCTCCGGACCGGCGTAAATATAAAGCGTTGCATCCGACTCGCGGTCTATACTGCTGCCCGCTGCATTGATGATCGAAAGAACCTTCGCTCCCTTGGCCTTGGCTTCCTTCAGCCCGGCAAGCGTATCCGCGGTCTCGCCGGACTGCGAGATCGCAATGACCAGGGTGGCCTCGTCCACCATGGGATTCCTGTAGCGGAACTCGCTGGCGACATCCGCCTCCACAGGCAGACGAGCGAGATTCTCAAGATAGTATTTCCCGACCATGCTGGCGTGATAAGCAGTGCCACACGATACCATCATTACCTTTTCGATAGTGTCCAGTCCGAGTTCCTCGAACCGGGTCTCGACAAATTCTATTTCTCCCGAGACCTGTGAGATTCGGCGCATCAGCACGTCGGCCGTCAGTGCCGGCTGCTCGTGTATTTCCTTGATCATAAAATGGGGATGGCCGCCCTTTTCAATATCCGCCAGGTTCAGCGTGATTTCTTTTATGTCCGGCTTAAGCTCGCTGCCGTCCAGGCCGAAAAAGGTGATAACATCCGGTCCAAGCCTTGCCGCCTGATAGTCACCGAGATAGGTGACACGCCGCGTATACTTCAGGACGCCTGAGGCATCGGATGCTACAAGGTTGCAGCCGTCGCCAAACCCGACAACAAGGGGACTCCCGCATCGGGCCGCAACGATTGTCTCCGGCTCGCGGTCCGTGATGATCGCCATGGCATACGCCCCCCTGATTCTCCTCATCGCGCTCAGTGTCGCCTGCAAAAGATCGCCCGAGTAGTACTCTTCCACCAGGTGAACAATCGTTTCGGTGTCGGTCTCCGAGACGAACGTGTGTCCCCCACGGAGCAATTCCTCTCTCAGTTCGACATAGTTTTCAATGATACCGTTGTGCACAAGCATAATCGATTGTCCGCAGTCGTGATGCGGGTGGGCATTGATCCTGGAAGGTTCTCCATGCGTTGCCCATCGCGTATGCCCGATGCCGGTGGTCCCGACGGGCGTTTCATTTTCCAGCAGAGAGGCAAGGGCCTTGAGTTTGCCAAGCTCCTTTACGGCATGTAGTGCGGATTGATTGATTAACGCAATACCCGCCGAATCATAACCTCGGTATTCAAGCCTTCGAAGCCCTTCCATGATTATTGGCGTCGCCTGTTCCCGGCCGACATACCCGACTATTCCACACATTCGAGACCTTTCCGGCGCAGCCGTATTGCTGGCCACTTCTAAGAAACTGGGGATTATTCACCTTCCCCCAAAAAATATTTCTAATTGTACTGCTCAAATGACGGGTTGTCAATTTCAGTCAAGCACGAGGCTTGTGGACGTGCTTGCGATGCCGCTGATTCCTCGAAGCTCTTCGACGACGATTTTCAACAGCATCTCATAGCTTGGGGCTTCGACAATGGCGATAATGTCCTGATCACCGGTTGTCATGTCAGCCGATTTTACTTGCGGGAGCTTTCTAAGAGCGTTGCAAACATCTCTTTCCACTCCGGCCTCGACCGCAATTTTAAGATATGCCTTCGCCAATTATGCCACCTCCCTTTGATTTAAGAATTCGCAAGCGACTTCTCTGCCGTCTTCTTCAGAATATCGTAAGGCTGTGCCCCGATAACGACGTCGCCGTTGGCGAACACAAACGACGGCACTCCCGTCAGGCCGAGGGAACGGGCCTCATTGAGCGAAGCGTCGAGCAGATGCGCGTTTTCCGCGCTTTCAATCGCCTTTTTAAAAAACATGCCATCGAGAGCGGTTGCTCCTGCAATTTCAACGAGAACGTTGATGTTTCCGATATCCTTCCCCTCCTGGAAGTAGGCGCGGAATACCGCTTCGTGATACTCGTGCGCCTTGCCCGCTTCCCGCGCGAACTCGCCGCCGAGCAACGCGAGGCGCGAATTCGAGAGCAGCTCGGGCATGCGCATTTCAAGTCCGATCTCTTCGGCAAGCGCGCCAACGCGCGCCTCAAGACCGGAAATCATTTCAGGCGCGAAGCGGGAGAGTGGAATGCCCTCAGGGGGAACCTCCGGATGGATCTCATACCCTTTCCACACGGGCTGCACGGCAAGTTCCTCGGCCAGCTTATCGGCCCTCCGCTTGCCGATAAAGCAGAAAGGGCATATATAGTCTGAAAACACCGTCACGGTCTGCATTGCGGCCTCCGTCATTGTCCCCTGCTATTGAAGGTGGCACGTGTCGTTGAGGCGAAGCACAAGCGGATGCGGCCAGCGCCCGCCGAATTCTATTACGTTGATCGCAGCCTCGTCCTGCTTGATGCGGCGAAAATGCTCAAGCTCCAGCCGCATGGCCCGGCAAAGCAGGGACAGGTTGCAGAGATTGTGGGCAACCACGACCACGTTGCCGTCAGGATGCCTGCCGACTATTTCTTCCAGCGCCGCCCACGCGCGGGCCTGCATCTCGCGCAGCGATTCGCCTCCCGGCAATGTGAGATCGGCAGGTTCGCGGAACCATTTCTCGAGAAAATCACCGTGTTTCTCGGCCAGCTCCGTGAGTCGCAGGCCCTCGAACTCGCCCTGGTTCAATTCGCGCAGCGCATCGGTCGCCTGGACGGACGCGTCATGATACCTGGCGATTATCCGGGCCGTCTCATATGCCCTTTCGAGCGTGCTGGAATAGATCGCTTCAATTTTCACGCCGCTGAAGTATCTGGCGCTCGCCTCCGCCTGGCGGTGTCCGGTGGCATTGAGCGGGGTATCGCTGAATCCCTGGCATCTCTGTTCAATGTTCCAATCGGTCTCTCCATGTCGCAACAGATAGAGAAGCATGGCAGTCTCCTGAAATCGGCATCCTTTAACGATCATCCCGCCGCGAGAACCGGGGGCTCAATGAACGCGACCCATTCTGCTGACAGGGCTATAAATGAAAACAATCCTGGCCTTGATAAGGCCCGTGGGAATCGGCCCGAACTTGCGGCTGTCAATACTATTTGTCCTGTTGTCGCCTGCCACGAATACTCGCCCCTCGCGGACTTTCACTGGCGGAAGATCTTCAGCGCCGCGATATTCAACATACGACTCATCGAGCTTTTCACCGTTCCGATAAATAAAGCCATGGTAGACCGCCAGCGTGTCGCCGGGCAATCCTATAACCCGCTTGACATAGAGGTCGTCTGCCTTTTCGTTTCCGAAAACCACTATGTCGCCATGGTGCAACTCTGAGAGCTCTACCCCGAATCCCACAATATAGTCGGATGATTCCAATGTCGGATCCATCGACTCCGAGGGAACAAGGTAAAACTGTATGTCCTTTGCCTCCCACAGATAGAGGATGCCGATGAAAAACGCCAGAGCGAGCCAGAGGCCGCGAGAATTCTTCTTCATACGATCAGGAGGAC
>CAYZZY010000068.1:0-12518 GCA_964482745.1 uncultured bacterium | reverse complement strand
GTATATCTTCCACACTATATAACATTTTACCAAGGTTTAGTCAACAACATTTTGCACAGGCTATTCACATATGTCCGGGCACCTGAATGATAATGGGTGAGTCGCAAACGATTTTCATTGATTGCCGCATCGGCAAGGGATGCCATCGAAGATATACCTAAGACTTAAGCTGGTTCGTAATGGATTCCACATCCCTGGCAAAGTCGTGATTACTTTTGATCATTTCGGATATTTTCTTACATGCGTGGAGCACGGTGGAGTGATCGCGGCCGCCAAAGGCGTCGCCTACATCGATGAGTGACGCCTGCGTCATTTCGCGGGCAAGATACATGGCGACCTGACGTGAGGACGCTATCATTTTTGAACGCTTTTTTGAGACCATATCGGTGAGCCGTATGTTAAAATGGGAAGCGGTGGTTTTCTTTATCGATTCCAATGTCACCTGTCTCGAGGCCGGCTCTTCCATCATATCCTTCAGTGCCAGTTCGCCCACTTCCAATGAAAGCGGACAATTGTGCGCGCGGGAATATCCGAGGACCCTATTGAACGCTCCTTCGAGTTCACGAATATTTGCTTTGACGAGGCTTGCAATAAAGAATAAGAGGTCGGAAGGACAATTGAGTTCACTGTTCTCGGCGCGCTGCTTGAGGATGGCGATGCGGGTCTCCACATCCGGAGGTTGTATGTCGGTGACGAGACCCCATTCAAACCTGCTCACCAGCCGCTCTTCAAGGGTCGGAATATCTTTTGGGGGTCTATCGGAAGACAGCACCACCTGTTTATAGGCGTCATGCAGTCTATTGAACGTGTGAAAAAACTCTTCCTGTGTGGCATCTTTTCCGGCGATGAAGTGTATGTCATCTATCAATAGAACATCCGCTGAACGGTATTTGTTTCGAAAGGCGAGTTGTGAGCGCTGTTGTATTGCAGAGATGAGTGCGTTCGTGAATTCTTCTGATGTAATGTAGAGAACCTTCAACTTGTTCTGTTGACGGACCTCATGTCCTATTGCCTGCATGAGATGGGTTTTGCCGAGACCTGCGCCTCCATAAATGAAAAGAGGATTATAGGCGCGCGCCGGTGTTTCACATACCGCTTTTGCCGCCGCGTGAGCGAATCTGTTTGAGGGTCCGATCACGAACTCGTCGAATGTGTATTTTGGGTTAAGATGCCGATACGGTATTACAGGAGGTTCGGGCGGTTCGTAAGCATCAGGGAGAGGCTTTGGAGGACGTGCGGCTTTTGATATCATCTCTTCCTGGAGAACCGCATCCGGGACAAATGAGAGCTGTTTGAAATCGTCGACCATGGATGATACCGTTGATGAGATAAGATGAGAGTAGCGCTCGTTGATCCAGTTGCCGGTAAAATTGTTGGGGACAAACACAACCAGATGACCGCCCTCGTAGGAGCCAAATCTTGTCCATGCGAGCCAGGCCTCAAAGGTCCGTTCATCTACTTTTTCGCGCAGCACCTGAAGACTGCTGTTCCATAGATCGGAATTCATAAGGGAGAAATCCCTCCTTCAGCTTGAGTTTTCCACATGGTTTTCAACCACATGGATGGCATCAGCCCTTGAAAAATCAGGGGCCAGAAGAGGGTTAAAAATAATTTTCGAATCGAATACCACAGTTTTCCACATACTTGTCCACAAGATGTTGAAAAACGAGTTGTATGCCTATGTAAGGTGTTGTAAGACAGGAGATTAGATAGTCACCGCAGAAAAATGCCAATGTTGACAGTGACCAGGGGTCAAGAGATACAGCAACGAAAGAATATTGAAAGAATATGAAAAAAAACTGAAGCTCAGTGACGGGCGAGACGACTTGTGATACTATTGCATCAACAAGTTATCCACAATACTCTGACCCCCCTCTCTCCGATATCCAGTGTAAGTCGCCACGGACATGAAAGGAGCACGTAAAGGCGCTCCCGTCGGAAAGAGAATCCCCGTTTCACAGAGAAAGCCCCGCCGCAGGGCGGAGTTAATATATCAGAGCCTTGAATAAAGCGCAAGCGCAAAATTTGCACAGTTGGTTTTCGCTTGCCCCGCATATGGAAATCCTCTATAATGACGGCTGCAGTGCAATTCAGGAAGGGAGAAAGGTATAGTATGAAGTATTTTGCCGGAATAGATATCGGCTCTCTAACATGTGACGCCGTTATCATTGATGAATCAGCAAACATAGTGTCCTCGGCCATTGTGCTCACGGGAGCAAGAAGTCGAAATGCGATCGAGAGTGCGTATCGTGAGGCGCTCGACTTGGCAAATCTGAGCGACGACCAGGTGGTAAGCCTCATCTCGACAGGATATGGGCGCGAACAGGTGGAGCGACGTTTGAAGAGCGTGACGGAGATCAGTTGTCACGCACGCGGAGCGTACCACCTTTTTCCTCAAACAAAACTTATTGTTGACATAGGCGGGCAGGACTCCAAAGCGGTTCGAATAAATGAAAACGGGCAGGTTTTAGATTTTGCGATGAACGACAAATGCGCTGCCGGCACCGGGCGCTTCTTTGAGGTGATGGCCCGCGCCCTTGAAGTAGATTTGGACGACCTGGGCGAACTCGCCACGCATTCGACGAAACGTCTCAGTATCAGTTCAATGTGCACGGTGTTTGCCGAAAGCGAAGTCGTTTCGCTTGTTGCGCGAGGCGAGCACGTGCAAGACATTGTGGCGGGCCTTTGCAGGGCGGTAGCGGAGAGGACGCGCGCCCTGGCGCAGCGGGTCGGCATTTCGCCCGAGGTCACAATGACCGGCGGCGTAGCCAAGAACCTGGGCGTGGTAAGAGCGCTCGAGGAACTGATAGGCCACAAGTTCAATACTCCCGACGAGCCCCAGATTGTCGGCGCACTTGGCGCAGCGCTGTTCGCGCGCGAGGCGGTCTTGTCCGAAGCACGAAGCAGCTAGCACGACAGCGAGCCGGGCGCTTTTCGGAATGCACGATCTCCTGCTTCGGCGTTTTCTTTATGAAAGCAACCCAGAAAAGAGCGCAGAAAGAGAAGTCTTTCTCCAACGAAAAAGTCATCTCCTCCGAGATAAGCCGGCAGTCGGTCCATATGCTTGTTGGCGCGTTCACGCTGTTGTTGCGCTGGCTGAGTTATCCGCAGGCGCTGGCGTGCGCGGCATGCGCCATCATCTTCAATGTCTTTATCCTTCCCAGACTGCCGGGGAGCAAGAGCCGCCTCTATCGAGTGGATGAGCGCGAGCGCGGGTTCTCCATGGGCATACTGATGTATCCCATATCTGTCTTCCTGCTCATTTTTTCTTTTCCGGTTCCGGTGGCAGCCGCAATGTGGGGGGTTCTTTCCTTTGGAGACGGCATGGCGACCGTAGTCGGAGCACGCAGCAAAGGTCACCGGCTTCCCTGGAATCGAGAGAAGAGTTTCCATGGCTTCTTTGCGTTTGTCCTGGGGGCGGCGCCCGCGACCATATTCTACTATTGGTGGACGCTTCCCAATGTCGGCTCGTCTCCGCCGTGGTGGCGTCTTGCCGCTACGCAGGCGCGCTTTGAATCACTGGGCATCGGCCGCATTGTGGCTATTTCCCTGGTTGTTGCTTTCGTCTGCGCTTTTCTTGAATCATTGAAGACGAGGATTGATGACAATCTTCTTGCCCCCCTTGGCGGAGCATGTGCCATGGTTGGATTGATATATGTTTTCGGTGGCTAACGCTCTGGAGGTTTTTCGCGCGAACATCGGATGGGCGCTGGCTGTAAACCTTCCTATCGCCATTGCCGCCTACGCGCTCGGCGCGGTTCGCGGTTCGGGTCTGGTTGCCGGTATCCTGTTCGGAGTGATTATTTACTCCTTTGGCGGGTATCCGGCATTTCTCGTTTTGCTCTCGTTTTTCCTGCTTGGGAGCGCTGTGTCAAAAATCGGCAGGGCACGAAAACAGGTTGTCGGCGCAGCAGAAGGCAATGAAGACGCCAGGGGCGCTGGCAGCGTGATTGCCAAATGCTCGTTGGGTGTTTTATTGGCGATACTGATCGCAATGTGTGGAAGTGTCGTAAATCTCGAGCGTGAACAACGAATTATACGAATACTATTAGAGCTTGCCTTTAAGCTTGCCTATGCGGGCGCGTTTGCGGCGGCGCTTGCCGATACTTTTGCGAGCGAGTTGGGACCGCTGTTCGGAAAGAATGCGATAGTACTGACCACGATGAAGCCCGTGCCGCACGGCACGCCCGGCGGCGTATCGATTCCAGGGATACTCTTCGGCATTCTCGGAGCATTGCTCGTCGGCCTGTTGGCGTTTGCACTCGGGCTGGTTTACTGGAAAGGGATCCCCTTTGTGGTTGCCGCGTCTCTGGGCGCAAGCATTCTGGAAAGCTATTTTCGAGCGAGTTGGCCCGGCGAAACGACCCTCGCAAAACAGATCCCGAATTTCTTCGTCACTCTTACCGGGGCAGGTGGATCGATATTAATGGCGGCCGTGTTTGGTTACTGAACGTTTCGCGCCGCCTGCCGATTGATCGCCACTCCCGAGTCACTCGCAATCAATCCGCAACCCTGTCTTTCTCTTTGTCAGGCTGAGCCACCTCGCCGGGATTGAGGGCATCCTTAATTTTTTTGGCAAGCGCACGAGGGATGCCGGGCGCCGATGCGATTTCCCGTTCAGTGGCCTCCGCGATTTTTCTTACGCTGCCAAAATGTCTCAGCAGAGAGGCTCGCCGTCGCGGCCCGATTCCTTCGATGTCATCGAGCGCGGAGCGGGTCTGTTGTTTCGAGCGCAGTTTTTGGTGGTAAGTAATCGCAAAGCGGTGGGCCTCGTCCCTTATTTGTTGTAAGAGAAGAAGCGAGGGGGAGCCCGGGCGCAGAAGAATAAAATCTTTGCGGTGCGGGATGTATATCTTGTCGGCTTCTTTTGTCGCGAGTTCCGACTTGCGCCTGACCCGCATCTTCTCTTTGGCTATTCCGATGACATCCTGATCGATTATCTGAAGTTCCTCGAAAACGCTCAATGCGATATTGAGTTGACCTTTCCCGCCGTCCACGATAATGAATGAAGGCATCGGGCCGTCTGTTGTCGCACGCCGCATATGACGGGTGAGGACCTCGCGCATCATGGCATAGTCGTCGGCGCCCTCTATCGTCTTCACCCGGAATCGGCGGTAGTCCGCCTTCTTCGGGCGGCCGTCTTCGAATACCACCATCGACCCGACTGCCAGGGTTCCCGAGATGTTGGATATATCGAACGCCTCGATCCGCTCCGGTCGTACTCGAAGCTTGAGGGCCTTCTGGAGTTCTTCGAGCACGTCGGTTTCGGCAAGGGTCGCCCTCTGGTGTTCTTTGGACACGATGCGGGCATTGAGGCGGGCCATCTCGATGAGCCGGCGCTTGCCTCCTCGTTCCGGAATAAGGACTTTAACGCGGTCGCCCCTTTTGTCGGAGAGCCACTGCCCGAATGCATCCGTGTTTTCTGGAGCGAGTGGAAGGATGAGTTCTTTCGGGATCGCCCTGCCGGTCGAATAGAACTGAGTGAGCATCGATCCGAGCGCTTCCTCGGCCGGCACTTTCACGCTGTCGAAATGGTACGGTTCGCTTCCCACAATCTTTCCGCGACGGACAATCAAAACGGCGACATCGAGACCGCCGTCATCCTCCCAGTACCCGAAAACGTCGCGGTCGATCATATCGGGCGAGACAACTTTCTGTCGCTCGACCGTCTTCTCAAGGGCGCGTATCTGATCACGGAATCGGGCTGCACGTTCATATTCCATTTTGTCCGAGGCTTCCAGCATCTTTTCGCGAAGAGATTCCACAAGATCGCCGCTTTTGCCCTGGAGGAAGGCAATGACATTGCGGACGAGCCCTGCATAGGTGTCCTTGTCGACCATGTCGCAACACGGCGCGAGACATTTATGCATGTCAAAGTATATGCATGGGCGCGCGCGGCCCTTGAACGTGACGTTCGAGCATTTGCGCAGCATGAAGTAGTTATTGACGATGCGAAACGATTCGCGCGCCGCGCGTGCGGAAGAGAAGGGGCCGAAATAGAGCGCGCCGTCCCGCTTGACCTTGCGCGTTATGTGGAGCCGGGGATAATCCTCCTGCATTGTAAGTTTCAGGCGCAGGAAGCTTTTATCATCTTTCAGGCGGATGTTATAGCGCGGCCTGTGCTCCTTTATAGCGCTGTCCTCGAGGATGATGGCTTCCTTCTCGGTGTCGGTTACGAGGCATTCGACATCCGCGACGCGCGCCGCAAGGAACTGCGACCATACGCGCCCGTCATCTCCCTTTTGGAAATAGGAACGGACGCGTTTCTTCAGACTCTTTGCTTTCCCGACATAGATGATCTTGCCCCGCTCACTCCTCATGAGATAAATGCCGGGCCTGTCGGGAAACGTCTTGACTTTCTCCTCGAGATCTTTTCTTGTCACGTTGGGCGTTCCTTACATATACTGGATTCTTTTATAAATTATACTCCAGCCTGTTTGTGAGCGGCAAGGTACGACCGGGTCGAAAGATCCCTTCGAGGCAGAGGATTACGGGAGAGACAATCCGGAAGATGATCCACGTCCCTTGACAAATTCCAAAGTTGCGGGTATGATGAACGACGACTCACATAATGAATGAGCATTCATGGAACGGAATACCTCCGGCATCGATCAAATGAAAAACAAACCGAAAACCGAATCCGCTTCGAAGCGAGGCGCCGGCTCTTATCGCCAGAAACTCAAGCAGGAAATGCGAGAACAGATATTGCGGTCGGCGGAGCATGTTTTCGCAGAGAAAGGATTTGCAGACTCCAAGATTGAGGAAATCGCAGGGCGTGCCGGGGTTGCGGTGGGAACCATCTATCTCCATTTCGGGAGCAAAGACGCCCTGTATTTCACCCTTCTTAACACTAGGATCGATTATCTCGATTCCGTCATCGAGAAGTCGGTTTCCGGCCCCATGTCCGCGCTTGAGAAGATACGAAGGGTAACGGAAACCGAACTTGAATTGAACGAACAGAACCAGCTCTTTTTCAAGATATTCCTTCAGGAGACTCGCGGCTTCGAGCAGGGCATTGAATACAGCCTTGGCGCTAACATAATGGCGCGGTACCGCGGGCATATAGAATTCCTTTCCGAAATATTTAAGCGCGGCATAGCGGACGGCGAATTCGCTGACCATCTTGACCCTCTCAATTTGGCCGTAGCACTGCAGGGTATGATCAACGCATTCGTAGCCCACTGGGATCATAGACGGACGCCGGGCGATTCAAGCGAGAAGGCCGCGCTGATTCTGGAAATAATTTTCGGTAACTGTCTCCAGGGCGATTCCGCATAGGATGATGGCTGCCGGAGCCTGACAAAAAGAAAGGTTGAGAGAAGCATGGGGCGCACCCTGTTATTTGTTTTGCTGGTCTGCGTGGTGGCCGCGGCGGGCTGCGGCGGGAAATCCCCGCTCGCAACGAACCACGACGAAGGAGCGAGAGAGGTTCCGGTCACGGTGTCGAAGGCGGCCATTCGTGTCGTTTCGATGCAGATGTCCGCCACCGGCGACGTAAAGCCGTTTGCGGAGGCCTCAGTCATCTCGGAAGTCGCAGGCGTAATCGAGAAGCTGCCGGTCGAAAGAGGGCAGAGAATTGAGGCCGGCGACGTCGTCGCTGTCGTGGAGCACGCGGAAGCATCGGCTTCGGTTCGGCAGGCTGAAGCGGCGTTGCAGGTGGCCCGGGCCCAGGTGCTCCAGGCGAAGGCAGCGCTGGCAAACCTGGAAATAGAGCGCGAGCGGGCCCAGGAACTCTTTGAAGCCAAGACGGCATCCAAGCAGATGCTCGACAGCATCAACTCGAACCGGGATGTTTCGGCCGCGGCTAAGGAGGTGGCCCTCGCACAGGTGGCGCAGGCCGAGGCAGCCCTGGAGCAGGCGCGTGTCTTTCTGGCCAATCATACCATCTGTGCCCCCATTAGCGGCGTGATAACCGACCGCTATGTTGACGCAGGAGACAAGAATAATCCGAGCCAGCCGATCGTCTCGATAGCGCAGGTGAATCCCGTGAAGGTATTGTGCGACTTTCCCGAGCGCGACCTGTCGCTTCTGCTCGTAGGCCAGAACGCCCGTATTCAGCTCGATGCATATCCCGGCGAGGAATTTACAGCGCAGGTGACCATTATCTCGCCCGTGATGGACCCGGTGGCCCGGACGGTTGCGGTCGAACTCAGATCGCCCAATCCGGACGGCCGTCTAAGACCCGGTATGTTTGCGCGCGTGACCGTTATCGGAGAGGAGACAGAAATACTCGCCGTACCGGATGACGCGCTCATGCGTATCCCCGGCACTAGCGCCCAGTTTGTGTTTGTGGTTGAAGACAAGGTTGCGCGACGCGTCGATCTCCGGGTTGGCCGGAAAGCTGGAGAATGGACCGAGGTTTCAGGCGATATACGGGCGGGGGGCATTGTAGTGGTTGAAGGGCAGAGCAATCTCAGATCGGGCGACAGGGTCCGCATAGCCTCAGAAACGGAGGGCACAACATGAAGCTCCCCGATATCTCCGTCAGGCGACCCACAGCCGTTATCATGGTTTTCCTGGCGGTATTGCTGCTCGGGGTTGTGGCGATGTTCCGGCTCAAGGTAGACCTTTTCCCGGAGATCGAGCCGCCCGCCATCAGCGTACTCACGTTGTATCGGGGCGCCAACGCGAGTGACGTCGAAGCCGACGTGACCAAGTATATCGAAGACGGACTGAGCGGTGTCAGCGACCTTGAGGACATAGCCTCGTTGTCAAAGGACAACATTTCACTCGTCACGCTCAGGTTTGCGTGGGGCACCGACCTGGATGTCGCTTCCAATGACGCGCGAGACGCACTGGATATGGTCAGGCGTGAACTCCCGAGCGAAATCGTAGAGCCGATGCTGTATAAGTTCAGCAGCTCGACCGCCCCTATCTTCTTTTTCAGCGTTAATGCAGAGGAGAGCTATCCTCAACTATACAAGATCGCTGACGACCAGATCGGGGATGCGCTCAGACGGATTCCCGGTGTCGGCGGCGTATGGCTGGAGGGCGGCCTCGAGCGCCAGATAAACATAGAATTCGATCCCGAACGGCTCGAAGCATATTCGCTTTCCGTAGACAAGATCGGCGCAATACTGCAGGCCGAAAACATCAATCTCCCGGTGGGTGAGCTGAAACTGGGACGACGGACGTATCAAGTTCGGATTCCCGGCCGCTACAAGAACGTCGATGAAATCGCGTCTGTTGTTGTGGGCCGCTCGGGCAACGCACTTGTCCAGTTGCGCGACGTCGCCACCGTGATCGACGATTTCAAGGAGCCGATCCAGAATGTCTGGGGCGATGGCACGCCGGGTCTGATGATGATTGTCCAGAAGCAGACCGGGAAGAATACCGTTGAAATTGTCCGGAATATTCGTAGCGAACTCGCGCGGCTCAAGACGGTGCTTCCGGCCGATGTCCGCACGACGGTCATTATGGACGACTCCGGCACCATCACAAATTCGATCCGGAATCTCGCTTATGCGGCGGCGGGAGGAGCTATTCTCGTCGTGCTCGTGAGCGTGGCTTTCCTGCGGCGATGGCGTTCCAGTCTCATCATAATGCTCACGATTCCATTTTCCATCATTGTCGCTTTTATATTCCTGTTCCTTTTCGGATACACCATCAACATCGTGTCGCTTATCAGCATTGCCATAGCCACCGGCATGGTGGTCGACAATGCGATTGTGATCCTGGAGAACATAACCCGTCATATAGACGCCGGCGAGAGGCCCTCGGTCGCTTCAGTAATCGGTTCCGGTGAGGTCGGTCTCGCGATTTCCGCCTCGACGCTTACGACCGTGGTCGTGTTCATGCCGCTGGTGTTCGTGGGCGGCCTGAGCGGAATAATCTTCAAGCAACTTGCGGCGATTGTCTCCATCACCTTAATAGCGTCGCTTGTTACCTCGCTCAGTCTCACGCCGATGATGTGCGCGAAGTTATTGACCAAACGCGAAGAAACGTCCGGCGAGTCTCTTTTCGCGAGGGTGGAAGGCGGTTATGCGCGCTTGCTCGGCTGGGCGTTGACACATCGGAAATCCGTTGTGAGCATTGCTGGAGTTATGGTGATTCTCTGTGTGGGTGTCGTCATGCTCGGACTGATCGGGACGGATCTCTTTGCCGTAGTGGATACGGGCGATCTGAGCCTGGCGGTAGAGTTGCCTGTTGACGCGAGATTGGAAACGACCTCCGCGGCTGTCTCCAAAATGATGCAGTTGATTGAAGAGCATGTGCCGGAGGTCGACCACTATTACGGCATGTGCGGTCAAAGCGAATTCGGCATTGCCACGGCCCTCGGGTTCAAGGAAGGCAGACATGTGGGGGTCGGCGGCATGAAGCTTATCCCGAAGGAGAAGCGAAAGCGCTCGGCCAAGGAGGTGGCGAATCAACTTCGCGAGATATTTGCCGAGATACCCGGCGTGGAAAACCTGTCGGTCCGGGCCGAGAGCCCGATGTCATCAGCGACAAAAGGGTCGGCAGGCAAGTCTATCGCGATAGAGATTCTGGGACATGATTTCGAACAGACCAGCATGCTCGCGCGCAGGATACAGGAGATCGTTGCCAGGATACCCGGGGCGGTTGACGTGACGGTGAGCCGCAGCGCGGAACGGCCGGAACTCTGGGTCGACGTGGACAGGGAAAAGGCGGCCTCGCTCGGGCTCGATATGGCGACGATAGCGGGCACGCTCAGGGCGAACATCTATGGGCGTGCGGCAGCCGAATACCGGGACGCCGGCGACGATTATGACATCTTTCTCCGGTTGGTCGAAGACAGGCGATCCAGTATCGAAGACATTGGCGAAATAGTGGTTGTCTCTCATACGGGGATGCCTGTGAAATTGAAAAACGTTTCTCGCATCAGAAGAGAATCGGGCCCCATCGAAATCGAGCGCCTGAACAGGCAGCGTGTGGTCAAAGTGGAGGCGGCAACATATGGGCGTTCCCTGGGCGAGGTCACGCGTGATATAAAAAGGGAGCTGAGAAAGCTGGACCTGCCTTCCGGAATCGAGATATCATTCGGAGGTGAGATCGAGGAGCAACAGAAAGCCTTTCGCGACCTCACGCTCCTTCTCCTCCTGGGAATCATTCTGGTGTATATGGTGATGGCGTCGCAGTTTGAGTCGCTTATAGATCCGTTCGTTATCATGTTTTCGGTCCCGTTCGCTTTTGTCGGAGTGATTATCGCGTTCCTTGTCACGCGGGTGACGCTGAGTCTTATGTCTTTTATAGGGCTCATCATGCTCATGGGAATCGTGGTCAATAATGCAATAGTCCTGGTAGATTACATCAATCTCATGCGCGGACGAGGGTTGGAGCTTTTCGAGGCGATCAAGACGGCGGCGGCAACACGGCTTCGTCCCGTATTGATGACCACCATCACGACCCTGTTTGGAATTCTCCCAATGGCGCTCGCCGGTCGCGAGGGCTCGGAGATATATCGACCTCTGGGCATCACCGTGATAGGCGGGCTTGCGCTCTCCACTCTTGTCACGCTGGTCCTGGTTCCGGTTGTCTATTCGATGGCGAAGACAGGCTTGAAGTCTGAACGGCGGTAGGGGATAGTGAAACTCGCAATTATCATTTATGGCACACCGATCGATCCGGATGTAATGGAAGTACTCGAGGATCTTGGGCTCCAGAGCTACACGAAAATGCGCGAGACTCTCGGGCAGGGCCGCTCGAGCGGGCCGCGACTGGACACTCACGTGTGGCCGGGCACGAATTCAATGCTCATGGTTGCTCTCGCAGACGAGCGCGTCGAGGCGTTGGTTGATGCGCTCAAACCGCTCAAGGAGAGGCTCGAGCATGAGGGGCTCAAGCTCTATCTGCTCCCGGCAGAAGAGGCCCTCTAGGGAAGGGATCGAACAACGGGTCTCATGGCCGCCAGCCCGACAAGATAAATGACTCCCGCCGCCAGCAGCGACGCAGTGAATCCCCACGTCATGCTTGCCAATACGCACAGAATCGATCCGAGCGTCGTGGTGACTGCGTTGACACCCCAGGCCCATGGGACGATGATCTTGCCGAGACGCTGGGTCACCCGCAATCCCATGGGAAACGGCATGCCCATCATTATCGCCAGAGGAGCGAGCGCCGCAACTGTGACAAGGCACCGGGCTCCGTGCGGCAGGAACATCAATTGGGGCAGCGCATAATCCGCAAAGATCGATTCGGCTGAAATCCCAACCACAAGAATCGCAATTATCAAGGTAAGCGAGTAACGGCCCGAGGGATTAAAACGCTGGGAGAACAGGCTGCCAAGCCCTGAGAACACGAGAATGGCAAACAGCGTAATCGCCATGGAATAGATCGGCCCTCCCACGAACACTGTATATTTCTGCAAAAGGGCGATCTCCACCATGATGAATCCCAATCCGAGGGCCCCGAAATAGACCAGCACGCGGACTTTGTGTTTTATCCGGCGGAGTTGGGCTCCCTGGGGCAGCAGGGGGGCGATAATAAAGGCTGCCGCCAGCAGGAAAATCTGCACAAGGCTGACGAAGAGCACGGCCAGACCGAGCGGGAACCGCTCGATA
>CAYZZY010000067.1:0-12667 GCA_964482745.1 uncultured bacterium | reverse complement strand
CCGAAAAGCGAAACAATTTATGGTATACTATTTCGCAAAAGAACCAAACACGATAAGCACGGAGTTGCCCAATTTCCTATAGCAGATTCCGGTCCAACGACAAGCGTGCCTGACAGATGAAAAAAGACCAAAAACCAGATAATCTTCCGCGGTTCGCCGTCATCGGAGGAAGCCAGGCGTACCGGCTCCTGGCGGATGATGCGGAAAAAGAGCGCATCGGCGAGAGAGACACCCCGTTCGGCACAAGCCAGCCGATTTTTCTTTTCAACAGGCCGGGAGCAAGCTTTCTTTTCCTTTCGAGACACGGAGAAAAAGGATATTCGATAGCGGCGCCGTTCGTGAATTATCGCGCTAACATTTACGCGCTCAAGGATCTCGGTGTGGACCGAATCCTGGCGTGGTCCGGACCCGGCGCGATATCGACCGACTACAGGATCGGCCAACTCGTAATCATCGATGACATTCTCGATGAGACCCGCCGCAGGCCGAGCACCTTTTACGAGCACGGAGGGCTCGGATTCATCCGTCAGAATCCGGTTTTCTGCCCGGATCTCAGGAAGATGCTGGGAGAAGCGCTCTCCTCATTGAGTCTTGATTTCGACGTCGGCGGCACCTATGTCTGTACCGAAGGGCCGCGGCTCGAAACGCCCGCTGAAATACGCAAATTTGCTCTCTGCGGGGCACACCTCGTCGGCATGACGCTCGTGCCGGAAGCCTTTCTCGCGAAAGAACTGGAGATGTGCTATGCGCCGCTCTGCTACGTGACCAATTATGCCGAGGGAACAAAGGAAGCGGAATTTCAGCCGGGCGTGCTGTTCGAAGGGCTTTCAAATGATGCCGAGCAAAGAGCGGTCGAGGCCACTGTTGCCGAATTCCCGCTGATAGCCGAGTCGATGGCGACCCTTTCCGCCAAAGGATCGGCGGAGCGGGGATCGAGATGCAAATGCGCGCGCGCCATGCAGCGCTACCGTGATCGCGGCGATATCGGCGACGATTGGCACGAATGGATCGGGCAATGATTCTACGCAGCGCTTTCCTCATAGACTCGGCGGGCCGAATATCAAAAGACGTCGAGGTCAAGGTTGAGGGAACAAGGATCGCCGCCGTACGCAAGAAGGGTTCGGACCCCTCGGACGCCGACATTATAGATCTCGGCTGCACAGCACTGATGCCCGGCTTTGTCAACGCTCATGCTCACCTCGGACTTACCCTTGCCGAATCACAGGTCAAACCCCAGCCACGCTTTACCGACTGGATTCGCGAGGTCGTGCGGACGACCGGCGAATGGACCGAAGACGATTTTGAGGCGTCATTCGGCGCCGGCATAAAGCTCAGTGCGGAGGCGGGAACGACCACCATCGGCGATATCGGGCGCGGGACTCGCGGCATGGATGCCTATTCCGAGAGCGGCATTCGCTTTCGCGCCTTCCATGAAGTCATCGGTTTCGATCCGAACGCGGCGGACGCCATCATCGGGTCGCTCAAATCCCGCATCAGCGAACAAGGATTCGGCGATAATCTGTTCATAGGAATATCGCCGCACACGCCCTACACCGTTTCGGAACGACTTCTCAAGAAATGCGCGCAGTTGGCGCGCGGGAACAACTGGCCACTGTGTATACATCTTGCCGAAACGAAGGCGGAACTGCAATTCCTCCGTGACGGAACCGGTGAAATTCTGGAACTCAGGAAAGACTTCGGGCTTCCGGCCCACTGGAGCCCGCCTCGCGCATCGCCGGTCCGCTATCTCAGCAACCTGGGATTCTTCGAGAGGCCGGTCACGCTCATCCACTGCAATTATGTGACCGAGGAAGACTTCGATATAATCGGGCTCTCCGGTTCGAGCGTCGTGTTCTGCCCCCGCAGCCATAAATATTTCGGCCACGGGGGACATCCATTCCTGAGAATGCTCGGCCACGGGATAAATGTCGCTCTCGGAACCGACAGCCTTATCAGCAGCCCGTCATTGAGCATGCTCGATGAAATGAAGTTCGTTTATGACGAATATCCTGAAATCGAACCCGCCCTGCTCCTCAGGATGGCAACCGAAAACGGCCTGATAGCATTGGGATTGCCGCTCGAGTCGCCGATGCCCGGACCAGGCTCGCGCGCCGACATCGTAGGAGTGGCGATACCCGAGGAGAAAGTCGACCGTTTCGACACCCCGCTTGATGCCGTGTTTTCGCCATATTCCGAAGTCATTTTTTCGATGGCTGGCGGCAGGATACTGCTGAACACCCGCCTGTCCGGAGGGGCAGTATGACAGATACCCGTGTCCGAAGATGAGCAGGGAATTCTATGGGCAAATTGGAGAAGGAGGAAACCATGGTGCGCCTACTGATTGCAGCCTTGATGTTTGCATTGCTGATACCTTCCACGACCTTCGCCGCGAGCTTGGAAGATGCTCAGGCGGAATTGGAGAAGGCGGGAATATCGTTCACCCCTGAAGAGCTTGTACGAAGCGCGGAGGAGGGAGATGCCGCAACCGTTGAGTTGTTTTTCGATGCCGGGATGGAGCCCGGCGCGAAACGCAGGGATGGCTATACGGCGCTGATGGCCGCAGCATCAGAGGGCCATTCGGATATTGCGCGAATGTTAATGGAAAAAGGCGCCGACGTGAATGTGAAAGCCGGAAATGGCCGGACGGCCCTGATCTATGCGGCGGAGCAAGGCCATGCCGACACCGTCAAAGCGCTGCTGGAAAAGGGCGCGGATCCAAGTGCTAAGGAAGCCCAATACGACGGCACAGCCCTGAGTTTCGCGGCGCATGAAGGCCATACCGATATCATCAAAGCCCTCCTGGAAAAAGGCGCCGAGGTTAACGCGCAGAACAATGCAGGCTTCACGACGTTAATGTTCTCGACGTATTACGGGCGCACCGAGCTGGTGTCGCTCTTTCTGGACAAAGGCGCAGACGTGAACGCAAAGAATAAAGGAGGCATAACGTCTCTGATGCTGGCGATCTCAGAGATGAAAAGGGGTGTGAAAGGGGCGCCACTGGGGTCCAATGACCCTCACGGTGACATAGCAAAGCTTCTCTTGGAAAGGGGCGCCGATGTGAATGCGAAGACCATAAACGGGCAGACGCCCCTGATGATGGCCGTAAAGAAAGATCGGGCCGACTTCATACAGACGCTCCTGGAAAAAGGATCGGACATAAACGCGAGCGACACGAAAGGCACAACAGCCCTGGGAATTGCTCGGGAACGCGGCCTGGACGAGATCGTGAAACTGCTTAAGAAAGCCGGCGACGGCAAGTAGAGAATCGGGTTGTCATACTTTGTTCAGCAGGTTCGGCGGCTTCCTGCCTGAAAGCGCGCGCACAATATTCTCGGCCGCCATGACCGCCATTTTTGTCCGCGTCTCGGTCGAGGCGCTGGCGATGTGCGGGAGCAGGACCACGTTAGCGAGCTTGTCAAGTCCCCTCGCAAGCGCCGGCTCCTTCTCGTATACGTCGAGGCCAGCCCCGGCGATTTCACCCTGCTTGAGAGCTTTCACGAGCGCTTTCTCGTCCACGACGGGTCCGCGCGACGTGTTGATGAGGTAGGCCGTCGGCTTCATGAGTTTCAGTTGTTCGGCGCCGATAAGATGACGCGTGGTTTTAGTTAGCGGTACATGCAGGGAAACGAAGTCGGAGGCGCCGAGGAGCTTTCTGAGCGACACGCGCTCGGCCTTCAGCCTCTTTTCAACGGATGCGGCAGCTCCTGCCTCATCACTATAGAGCACCTTCATTCCGAATCCGGCGGCGCGCCGGGCCATTGCCTGGCCTATGCGGCCGAACCCGACCACGCCGAGAGTCTTTCCATAGATGTCGCCGCCAAGAAATGCCATCGGTTCCCACCCGGGGAAATTTCCCTCCCTTGTGAACGCGTCGGCTTCAACAAGTCGCCGTGCTACGGCGAGAATCAAGGCCCACGCGCAATCAGCCGTCGTCTCGGTCAAGACGCCGGGCGTGTTCGTTGCCATGACCCCATGCTTTGTCGCCGCCTTGAGGTCGATGTTGTTGAACCCCACGGCCATGTTCGCGACGATGCGCAGATTCGGCGCGTTCGCCAGGAGTTCCTCATCGATGGGATCGGTAAGCAGGCACAAGAGTGCATGCGCATCTTTGAGGGCCTTCTTGATTTCTTCTCGGCGAGCGTTCCTGTCCTCGGCGTTCATTGTTACTTTGAAGTGTTCTCGGAGGATCTCCAGCGCGGGCGCGGGAATCTTGCGAGTGATGTAGACGCTCTTTTTGACCGGCTTATTTGTCATTATTCCGCTCCTTCGTTTTCGGTTGGATGTTTCGAAAAGATGCTACAGCACATCTGTCATTCTGTCAAGGGTGTAGAATGATGACTGTCCCCGGCGCTGCGGAGTTGACATGATTTTGTGAATCCGTATATATTGGTGACGGCAAGGCCATCCTGCTCCGCCCCTCAACGCGCATGAACAACCGCTGATAGAACCGTCAACCCGAAAGAAAGGCGGGCCGCGAGAGTGAAAGAGATCTTCACGATGTGGAAGCACACGAAGATGGTTGTCCTCGTCGCAATGACTGCTGCCTTCTACGCCGCCCTGGTGATTCCGTTGAAGGGAATCCCGTTAATACCCGGAATCACCGAGTTCCGGCCCGGCGCGGTCATCCCGGTTGTTTTTGGCCTCTTGTTCGGCCCCGCCGGAGCGTGGGGCGCCGCATTCGGGAATGTCATCGGCGATTTCTTCGGCACGTTCGGCATAGGCACAGTGGGCGGATTCTTCGGCAACTTCTTCTATGGATTTCTCGGCTATAAGGTGTGGGCCCATATGGGACTCGCGTCATCCCGGGAAGATCTGTTGATTGATTCGGGGAAAAAAGTGCTCAATCTCATACTTGTAGCCATTCTCAGCAGCTTTGCCTGTGCGGCGATAATCGCCTGGTGGCTTGAGATTGTGAACCTGCTCCCATTTGCGGCCATAGGGCCGATAATCGCTGTTAACAATACGATCGCATGCGTCGTCCTCGGGGTTCCGCTGATGCGCCTCCTGTATTCTCGCCTTAATCGCTGGGATCTGGTTTGGTTTGCGATCATGGACGAGGATGATATATCACGAGGGAAAAACCCGAAGGTCGGCGCGGCACTCATATGGTTGGGAGTGTTCGGCGGGTTCATCGTCGGCGTCACGCTCTCTGCCGGGATCGGAGGCGCCAGCCTTTTCAAAATCGGCACGGGCGCGGTCGAGCCGTCGGTGGCGTTGAGTGTGACACCGTTCATCTTCATATTGATACTTGGATGTCTTCTGGCATAACCTCATTCCGGCTGCACCAACCTCTCGGGAAGCAAACGTGCCTATTATTGAGATCGAGTCACTGGACTTCAGCTATCGGACCGCTTCCGATAATGCCCTCCGCAACATCAACCTGAATGCTGAGGAAGGTGAGCTTGTCGTCATTATGGGGCCGAATGAAGCGGGCAAGTCCACCCTCTGTCTCACACTCAACGGCCTCATACCCCACCTCGTCAAAGGGACTATTCAAGGCCATGTGAAAATTGCAGGCACGAATACCCAACAGGTGGCTGTACGGGATCTCTTTCCGAAGGTCGGCCTTGTGTTTCAGGACTTCGAATCCCAGCTTTTTTCCACGGAGGTTGAACTCGAGGTTGCTTTTGCCCCTGAGAATCTTGGCCTTTCAATCGATGAGATAAAGCAGCGGATCTATCGATCGCTCGAACTCACCGGGCTGAGCGACCTCCGAGGAAGACAGCCGGCGACGCTTTCGGGCGGACAAAAGCAACTACTTGCCATTGCGTCGGCGCTCTCGATAGAGCCTCTCATTCTCTGTCTTGACGAGCCGACCACGGATCTCGACCCGAGAAATAAACGCCGCATCTTCGATCTTGCCCACCGCCTGTTCGAGCAACGCAAACAAACACTCATTGTGGTGGAGCACGAAACGGAAGAGGCGCTGGCGGCCGACCGCATTGTCCTGATGAAAAAGGGACGAGTAGTTGCCGACGGGCCTGCCGGGGAGATCCTCCGTGACTTGCGCTTGCTCGAAGACTGTTGTGTCATGCCGCTGCAATTGACTGAATTATTCGATAAGCTGGCCGTGGATGACCTCCCTCTTACTCCCGATGAAGCGAGAAAAGTATGGGAGAAGCATTCATTCAGCCTCACTTCGAATGCCCATGCAAAACTCGAAGAAGCCGACTCTAGGAAGGCTCGCTCTTACGGCGCGCCTATGATCGATATTAAAGATGTGCATTATTCTTATGAATCAGGAATCGAGGCGCTTCGAGGCATCACCCTGCGAATCCGCGAAGGTGAATTCGTCGCAATCCTCGGGCAGAACGGGAGCGGAAAGACCACGCTTGCCAAGCACTTGAACGGTCTTCTCAGGCCGACCCGGGGAGAGGTCAGGATCGAGGGAGTTGATACGAATGCCATGTCGGCCGCGGAACTCGGCAGGCAGGTCGGATATGTATTTCAGAATCCGGATCACCAGATCTTCGAGGAAAACATTCTCGACGAAGTCATGTTCGGTCCAAGGATGCTCGGCATTGGGCAAGAGCAGGCCCAACGGCAGGCGCAAGACGCGCTGGAGACGGTCGGCCTGTGGGAACGGCGCGACGAAGACCCGTTCATGCTTACCAAGGGTCTCAGGCAGAAGGTGGCCGTCGCCTCCGTGCTGGCAACGAGGCCGCGCGCAATCGTTATGGACGAACCTACGACGGGTCTCGACTACAGCGAACTCCAGGGAATGATGTCTCTCGTGAAGCGCCTCAACGAAGAGGGCCACACAATCATTATCATTACCCATTGTATATGGATCGCCGCCCGGTACGCGCACAGGACCATCCTGATGAATGGCGGCAAGATGGTTGCCGACGGTCCCACCCGCGAGGTGTTCGCTGACGAACCACTGCTCGCGCAGGCCGACATTCTGCCTCCGCAGATCGTTCGCTTCAGCAATGAGCTGGGGACGACGATGCTTTCCGTCGACGAGTTCCTGTTGTATACGGAGATGGCCATAAATCTTGATGAAGACCCACAAGATGCGGACTGGCCGAAAATCGCAAGGAAGAAACGGAAAGAAGAAAACAAACGATGAACCCGTATCTTTACGAACCAAAGGAATCGCCGATACACCGGCTTGACCCGCGCACCAAGATCCTGATTTTGCTGGCCGGTTTCGTGATCGCCCTTGTCCCCTCGAACGCGCCGCATGCGCTTGGCGTTCTCGCGCTTGTCGCGGTTTACGTCACAATCGCCCAAAGCTGGGGCGCCGTGGCCCGCATACGCAAGTTCCTCTTGATTATCACTATCTTTACGGTCGTGATATGGGGACTTATCCCGCGTGGTGATGACGTACTGTGGCTGTTCATACGGCGGGAGGCGGTCGTCTTCGGGATTCTGACCGCGATCAAGATTGATGCGATCCTGATAACGGGAATAATATTTCTCGCAACGACACGTAATGAGGAAATCACGATCGGGCTTGTAAAGATGGGCGTTCCTTATGTGATGTGTTTTGCCTTTTCCATGGCGCTCAGGCTCGTGCCAACCTTCGCACAGACCGGCGCGACTGTGATCGAGGCACAGAGAAGCAGGGGACTGGAACTCGAGGCAGGGTCGCTCCTGAGCCGCATGAGGGCCTATATTCCGCTGATGGCGCCGATTTTCCTGGTATCGATTCGAAACGTCAACCTGATGGCGATGGCGCTCGAGGCGCGCGGGTTCGGAGTGGGAAAGAAACGCACATTTCTCATTCAGCCGCAAATGCGCAAGAGCGACTGGATCGCCCTCGCGATAGCCGCGGGGTTGCTCGCGGGAAGCATTTACATTGCGCTCTGATCGGCCATTTCTATGGGGCTTTCGCTGCAAAGGCTCTTGTTCGCCTGTTGCTTGATACCAAATTGATATCTGCCATAGCGCGATGGAATTTAATTGGGGACATGATGAAGCATCGTGTCCCCAATTAAATGCTTCTTCCAAGAGGATTTGATCAGCCGAAGCTTACCGTCCGAGCAGTTTCCTTTTTATCGAACGGCGTTTGAGATCGGCGATTGCGCCGGTGGGGTCGAGGTCCTTCGGGCAGACCTCCTGGCAGGAGAAAATGGTGTGGCATCGCCAGATGCCGTGAACCTGGCCGACCAGCCTCAATCTCTCTTCATCTGCATTGTCTCGCGAATCCCTCATAAACCTGTCGGCGCACAAAAGCGCGGCAGGACCCAGATATTCAGGATCGGTTGCGGTGACGGTGCACGACGCGTAGCAACTGGCGCACAGAATACAGTCGATCGACGGCATAACCTGCGCGTGTTCGCCAACCGTCTGGGGACGTTCGCGTTCGGGCGGCGGACTGCCGGGCATCAGGAACGGCTTGATGTACTTGTACTTCTCGAAGAACGGCTCCATATCCACGACGAGGTCCCGGAGCACCCTCAGATGGCCGAGAGGCTGGACGGTGACCGTGTCCGACCCAAGATCCGCCACCTGCGTCTCGCATGCGAGGCGGTATTTCCCGTTGATATGCATTGCGCATGAGCCGCAAATCCCTTCGCGACACGATGCCCTGAACGCGAGCGAACCGTCCAGCTTTTCCTGGATATAGAAGAGCGACTCGAGTACGGTCAATCCTTTTTTGAAAGGCGGTACCGTGTAGGTGTCGAAGCGGGGCTGCTCATCCATTTCGGGATCGCACCTGAATACTTTTAGTGTCACATTGCCCACGCGCTTTTCCTCTCCTAGTATTTTCTTTCTTTCGGCTCCCAGTGGCCAAGTGTTACTTCGCTCGACTCGAACCTCGGGCCATCGGGCGTGTAGTATGCAAGCGTATGCTTGAGAAATTTTTCATCGTTCCGCGTCGTAAAATCAAGGCGGAAATGAGAGCCCCGGCTTTCTTCCCGGGCGAGCGCGCCGAGCACGATCGTTTCGGCGACGTCGAGGCTGCCTCCGAGTTCGAGGTTCCACGTAAGATCGTAATTGAATGCTCGGCCCGAATGCCTCAGGCGGATATTCTTGTAGCGCTCCCGCAGTTCCTTTATCTTTTCGGCGGTCTCCGCGAGACGATTCTTCGTGCGAAAGATACCCACCTTGTCCATCATTGCTTTCTGCATTTCCTCTTTTAATACAGAGGGATCTTCGGCGCCGTCGGAGCGGAGCAGTTTGTTGATCTTCTCTTCGTCCCGCGCGAGGGCATCCTCGAGCGCCTTGTCACCGGCGCCGAGATCGGATTTGCCCAGGACATATTCCGAAGCGTGCTCACCTGCGATCTTTCCGAAGACAATGGTTTCGAGCAGAGAATTGCCGCCGAGCCGGTTGGCTCCATGTACGCTCACACATGCCGCCTCTCCGGCCGCATAGAAACCCTTCACCCGTGAAGCTCCGTCCTTGTTGCAGTCGATGCCGCCCATCGTGTAATGCTGGCCCGGCTGGACCGGTATCGGCTCGCTGACCGGGTCGATGCCAAGAAATTTTTTGCAGATGTCGCGTATCCCCGGCAGTCCTGTTGCGATCTTCTCTTCGCCGAGGTGCCGAAGGTCAAGACGCAGGTATTCATTGTCGAAACCGCGCCCTTCCAGTATTTCGGTTGTCATGTTGCGGGCCACGATGTCGCGGGGCGCGACCTCCATCGCTTTGCGGCTGTCGCTGTAGTCGGCGAGAAAACGTTCCCCCTCATTGTTGGTAAGGTATGCGCCCTCGCCCCGGCAGCCTTCGGTCATGAGAATGTTCGAGCCGAGCAGGGTCGTCGGATGAAACTGGATGAACTCCATATCCTTGAGCGGAACGCCCGCCCAATAGGGCACGGCCATACCCATGCCCGTGTTGATGAGCGCGTTCGTGGAATTCGGATAGACACGACCCGCTCCGCCGGTCGCGAATATGACGGCGTCGGCCTTGAACGCTTCGAGGTTTCCGGTTGCCATTTCCAGAGCGATGACGCCGCGGCACACGCCGTCTTCAACGACAAGCGAGGTGACGAGCCACTCATTGTATATCTTCAACTCGCCGCGCTCGGCCGCTTGTTCGTACTTGACGGTCTGTTCAAACAGCGTATGCAGCAGCATATGGCCGGTCTTGTCGGCCGCGAAGCAGGTGCGAGGGAAACCCGCGCCGCCAAAAGGCCGCTGCGCTATCTTGCCGTCAGGCGTCCGGCTGAAAGGGCATCCCCAGTGCTCCATCTCGATGATCCGCTCCGAGGCGTCCTTGATCATTCGCACGACGGCGTCCTGATCGGCCAGGTAGTCGCTGCCTTTCACCGTATCGAACGCGTGGCGCTCCCACGAATCGTGTCCGCCGCGGGGATGGTTTCCCAAGGGGGCGTTGATGCCGCCCTGCGCTGCGATCGAGTGCGAGCGGATGGGATACACTTTTGAGAGAACGCCGGCGCGCAGGTTGCGCATATTGACCTCGATCGTCGCCCTCAGCCCGGCCAGCCCGCCGCCGACGATTATGACATCATGATATTTCATCTGGAATCCCGGTCAATTCTCAATGGCCCATCATTTTGGGGATGTATATATAGAGGCTGTAAATCATCACAATCGCTGTTAGCACGCTGGCAATCCAGAAGAGGGGTTTGCGGTTCCGTGTGGCCGAAAAGAAATCGACGGCCATGATTCGCGCGCCGTTAAAAAGATGGAAGACGACCCCCAGGATGATCAGCAGTTCCAGCCAATGCAGTTTCTGGGCCATCAGAGTCGCTTCGGTGTACTTCTCGGCCCCGAACAGCAGGGCGTACCCGTTCAGGAAAATGTGCGGGATGAGGTAGATGGCGAGAAGGATGCCCGTCAACCTCTGCAAGCCGAAAGAGGGTTGTCCCTCATGTTTGTTAAGCAGAAAATCCTTGAGCCACTCCACGCAACCGCTCCTATTTCGCAAAAGGAATCAGCACGAATATTCCGTAAACGATCCAGACCAGTCCGAACAGGGCAAGACCCCAGCCAACGCCCCGGCGCAGCTTCTCCGATGGATTGAAATCCATGAGAACCGACCACAGTCCATTGAACCCGTGGTACACGCACACAACCAGCAGCAGCAGATCGAATATCAGCCAGCCCGTGTGCTGAAGGCGGGAAGACACGCTCTCAAACGTGATGGCTTCTTTGCCCAGCGGCAAGACAAGAACGTGAACCGCCATGCCGAAAATGAGATACGCGCCCGTCAGCCTTTGAAGCAACCATGACCAGAGCCCGCGTTGTTGAGCCACGGCGGTTTTTTCCTCCTGCGCCGGATAAATGGGGTGATGCAGCACAAAAAAGAAATGTATTAAACCAAAGATAGCAAACGACGCTCACTTTGTCAAGACTATTCTGCGTCTTGAGTTTCGCCATCTTTCTTGGGCAATAATGGATAAATTGCACGTGCATTTGAATTAGGCGTCGCTGGTATGGTATAAGTTTATATATGTGCATGGGGATTGTATAGCACACCAAAACCGCGATGCATTGATATACGGCGAGATCTTCGAGTTCGAACAGAAAGCGAGCGGGGGTTTTCGATGGATATCCTGACAGTTGGCATTCTGGGCCTGGCAGCCACATTCCTTATGGGGCTTCTCAATTGCTATTACGGATATCGCTTCTTTATTGTAACCGTGGCCATCATTGGTTTTCTCATCGGCGCTTATATTGGCAGCTCGCTGGGAAGTTGGGTGGGCGGTTCGATGCTCGTTGTGATCCTGGGCGTGGTGGTGGGCCTGATCGCGGCGTGGGGAAGCGTGTCAGGTTACTACGCTTTCATCTTTGTTGTCGGCGCTTTCGGATTTGCCTTTCTTGCAGCCTTTTTATCCGGACTATACAGCGAGAATGCCTCAACCATTCTGGCGATAGTGGTCGGTCTGCTGGGTGGATTCCTCTCGTTGTGGCTTCAGCGTGTTATCATTATTATTGCGACCGCCGCCCAGGGCGCGCTCGCGTCGGTGCTGGCGGTGGCCGCGCTGGCGAAGGGCGGCGGAATGCAGGCTTACCTCGACTACTATTATTCCCTGCTTGATGGCGAACTCGCATATGCAGCCGGCCTCTGGTTCTACCTGGGACTACTCATTTGGCTGGTGCTTTTTGTTTCGGGGATGTTGGCGCAGTTCAGGCGCGGGAAGGAAATGTACAGGGAGAATCCCCTGAAAAGACTCAAAGCTCCGACCTAGGGCAAAGGCGCGACAGTGTCCGCTTTTTCTGGTCTGTCGCGGTGTTTCCGACGTCGCATCATAAGATAAACGCATGGCGGCGCCTGCATGCGTCGTTTTCGAGCAGATTCTCGGGCTCGCAGGTTATGGCAGGATTCATGACGGCATAACCATCTTTTTACGCACGACCTACCCGTAAGGAGGTAAACGATGGCTGATGTAAACGTGCTCATTCAAGACCTGAGAACAGGCGACGACTACTCGAGGAGCACGGCGGCGCGCGCCCTGGGTGAACTTGGTGGCGCAGATGCCGCGGATGCGCTCATCGAGGCGCTCCAGGACGAGGATTATTTGGTGCAAGAATACGCTGCCGAAGCGCTCGGAAAAATCAGATGCGGGAAGGCGGTGGAGCCCCTGGGCGAACTTCTGAAAGCGGATACCTACATGGTCAGGACAGCCGCCGTCGACGCCCTCGGAAATATTGGAGGAGATGAGGCGCGTGCGCTTCTTGAACCATTGAAACACTTTCAGCCATCTGAAGATCAATCAGTATGAGTTCTACCTTGGAATTGTTTATAT
>CAYZZY010000066.1:0-12752 GCA_964482745.1 uncultured bacterium | reverse complement strand
CTAGAGTGCCAAAAGGCTGGGATGACTGAAATGACTACAGCAACGCCTTTGACCGACAGGCAGCAAGATGTCTTGCAAGCCATTATAAACACACATATTACGACCGCAGATGCCGTCGGATCAAGGACTGTGGCAAAGAATATGGGCAACCGTCTCAGCCCCGCCTCGATCCGCAACGTCATGTCGGATCTTGAGGAAATGGGCTACGTGCAGCAGCCGCATACTTCCGCCGGGCGCATCCCAACGGATTCTGGCTACAGGGTGTATGTAAATAACCTCATGAAGATTCATGTGGTCAAACTCGAACAGAGGCGGTGGATCGAGGATCACTACGATTATGGAATCAAGCAAATCGAAGATCTCCTGGAGACCTCTGCAAGCCTCCTCTCGATCCTCACCCACTATGCTGCTGTCGTACAGTTGCCCAGGAAGGACCTGGAGACAATAAGGCTCGTCGAACTCGTTCCCCTTTCAGGCGCCAGGATCGTGGTTATCATCGTGACGGACGCGGGGAACGTCAGAAAACAGCTTGCCCTCGTCCCTCGGGATACGACCGATGCCGAAAGAGAGAAACTGGCCCACTTCCTGAACGACAGACTCTGCGGGCTGTCTTTTGCCGCGGCCCGTTCGCTCTTGAAATCTTTCGATAGCGAGTCTGATCCATTAGACGAGAGGCTTGCCTGCCTTGCGGCGGAACTGCTCGACGAGGCCCTCGACGACGACAGGCCTCAAGAGGTATTTCTTGAAGGGATCGAAAATATTTTCGAAGAACCCGAATTCCGGAACATCGAGCATCTGCGCCCTGTGCTCAGGGTACTTGACGAAAAGAGGCGGGTGAACCGGCTGCTTGAATATTGCATATCCGAGGACGAGTTGACCGATGTCTGTATCTGTATAGGATCCGAGAATCCTCTTGACGACGTCAGGAACTGCAGCATTGTCGCATCGCCCTATTGTATCGGCGATCAAATGCGGGGCGCCATAGGCGTGATAGGTCCTACGAGAATGAGATATTCGCTCGCATCATCGCTCGTGTCATTTGTGGCAGATCAACTCGGCCTCTTTCTTACGAAAATGAGCGGAGGAAACTGAATTGGGCAAGAAGAAAGAGGCTCCCCCGGTGAATAATGGGGATGATGACAATATCAAGCCGGAGTTTGAGGAAGAGCGGGACGAGGAAGAAACTCTCGAGGGCGAAACAGAGCAGGAAATTCCAGACCTTTCAAGAGACGAGATCGCCAAGCTTATCCAGGAGAAGGAAGAATATAACGATCGGATGCTGCGCACGCAGGCCGATTTCGACAATTACCGCAAGCGTATTCAAAAAGAGCATGGCAACCTGCTGAGATACGGATCCGAAAACACGCTCCGAGAGATACTTCCCATCGTCGACAATATCGAGAGGGCAGTCGATTCGGCGCGAGCACATGATGACTCGAATTCGCAACTCCGCGAAGGTATAGAACTCATCCTTGCCCAGTTTCAGAGCGCACTCGAAAAGCTGAACGTGAAGCCCATAGAGACGGTTGGCCACCCGTTCGATCCTAACAAGCATGACGCGCTGCTTCGGGTTCATGCGCCGGATGTCTCCGACGGGGCCATTGTAAAGGAAATCTGCAAGGGGTACTACCTTCATGACAGGGTACTCAGACCCGCGCAGGTGACCGTCGGCACTCACGAGGTACAGGAAGAAGAAGGCGAAGGATAGACTATTCGGACACCTTCCGGCCGCGACGCAGGATCGCCAGACTTAGCAGCCGGATAATCCGGGAACAGACACCGGACAATGGAAACTGATTTCGAAGTGGAGGCATAATAGAAAATGGCAAAAGTGATAGGTATCGATCTCGGAACGACGAACTCATGCGTTGCCGTAATGGAGGGTGGCGAAGCCACCGTAATCCCTAACTCCGAGGGCGGTCGGACAACGCCTTCCGTTGTAGCTTTCACTAAGAATAATGAGCGTCTCACCGGCACAGTGGCCAAGAGACAGGGGATCACCAATCCCGAAAACACCATCTTCTCCATCAAGCGTTTCATGGGGCGCAGGCACAATGAAGTGGCCGAGGAAGAGAAACTTGTCCCCTATAAGGTGAAGTCCGGCGATGGCGGCAACGTCGTCGTCGAAGTGGGAGGAAAAGATTTCACCCCGCCCGAGATTTCCGCGATGATCCTTCAAAAGATGAGAGAAACCGCCGAGGATTATCTGGGTGAAAAGATCTCTCAGGCGGTGGTCACGGTGCCGGCCTACTTCAACGATTCTCAAAGACAGGCCACAAAAGACGCCGGCAAGATAGCCGGACTGGAAGTGCTGAGGATTATCAACGAGCCCACGGCAGCCTCACTCGCTTACGGGCTTGACAAGGTGGGCGACCAGAAAATCGCGGTCTTCGATCTCGGCGGCGGAACGTTTGACATATCGATCCTCGAACTCGGCCAGGGCGTATTCGAGGTAAAAGCCACGCACGGCGACACTCACCTCGGCGGCGATGATTTCGACCAGAAGGTCATCGACTGGCTGGCTGATGAGTTCAAGAGAGAACAAGGGATCGACCTGCGAAGCGACCGCATGGCGCTCCAGCGACTGAAAGAGGCGGCGGAGAAGGCCAAATGCGAGCTTTCGACTTCACAGACGACGGAAATCAACCTGCCGTTCATCACCGCCGACGCGGCTGGACCAAAGCATCTCACCATCACGCTCACACGCGCCAAGCTTGAACAGCTTGTTGACAGTCTGGTGGAACGGACAAAGGGTCCGTGCCTGACGGCGCTCAGAGAAGCAGGATACTCTCCCGGGGACATCGAGGAGGTCATCCTCGTCGGCGGGCAGACCAGGATGCCGGCGGTTCAAAACCTTGTCAAGGAACTGTTTGGCAGAGAACCCCACAAGGGCGTAAATCCCGACGAGGTCGTTGCCATCGGCGCGGCAATTCAGGGAGGCGTACTGTCGGGGGACGTCAAGGACGTGCTCCTGCTGGATGTCACTCCACTTTCACTCGGCATCGAAACCCTTGGAGCCGTATGCACAAGGCTCATTGATAAGAACACGACCATCCCCACGCGCAAAAGCCAGATATTCTCAACTGCGGCCGATGGACAGACGGCGGTAAACATTCACGTGCTGCAGGGAGAACGCGAAATGGCGATGGGCAACCGCACTCTCGGCCGGTTTGACCTCGTGGGAATACCGCCGGCGCCTCGCGGCGTACCGCAGATCGAGGTAGCGTTCGATATCGACGCGAACGGTATCGTGCACGTTTCGGCAAAGGATCTCGGCACAGGAAAGGAACAGAACATTCGCATAGAAAGTTCCAGCGGCCTTTCGGAGGAAGAGATCGAAAAGATGGTCAAAGAGGCCGAGGTCCATGCCGAGGAAGACAAGCGCATGCACAAGCTTGTCGAAGCCAAAAACAAGGCCGACTCGCTTGTTTATGCAATGGAGAAAAGCCTCAAGGAACTCGGGGACAAAGTATCTGAGGATGAGAAGAAAAATGCCGAGGACGCAATGGCAAAGGTGCGCCAGGCAATGGAAGGCGAAGATGCGGAGGCAATTGAGACGGCAGTAGAAGAACTCACGGCCGTATCTCACAAGTTTGCCGAGCGCCTTTATCAGCAGGCCAGTCAGGCACAGGCAGGACCCGAGGGGGAAGCCCAGACAGCCGGGCCGACCGAGTCCAAGGCCGACGATGACGTGATCGATGCAGAATTCGAAGCTACCGAGGAAGACGAAGAAGGCAAATAACAGAGCCATCCCTATCGGCACATAAAACGGGTCAGTCGCCGATAAAATCATATCGAGTCGGTTTCGCCGGGACGTCATGTCCGGACCGTGAAACTTCAAAATCAGAACCATATCCAGACAAGGGTAGAGCATACGTGAACAATGGGAAAACGCGATTATTATGAGGTACTCGGGGTTTCCAGGACCGCTTCCGAGAAAGAGATAAGAAGAGTCTATCGGAAGCTTGCAATGGAGCACCATCCCGATCGGACCCAGGGAAACAAGGAGTCCGAGGAAAAATTTAAAGAACTCTCCGAAGCATATGCCATCCTTACGAATGACGAGAAACGCTCGAACTATGACCAGTTCGGCCACGCCGGTGTAGAGTCAGGATTCTCAAATTTCACGGGCTTCGGCGACATCTTCGGCGACATCTTTGAGGATTTTTTCGGTGGCGCGACAATGGGCCGAGGCGCTCGCGCGCGCCGAGGTAACGATCTTGGTTACGATCTCGATATTACCCTCGAAGAGGCTTATGAAGGGTTTGAGCGCGAGATCTCAATACCACGACTGGAGACGTGCGAGGATTGCAGCGGCTCGGGTGTCGCCCCGGGCAGCAGCCGTGTCACGTGTCCAGTATGCAGAGGGGCAGGCAGGCTCCGACAGGCCCAGGGCCTGTTCAGCATCACCAGAACATGCCACCGTTGCGGCGGAATGGGCACGATAAACGAGAATCCCTGCAAGACCTGCAAGGGCGAAGGACGGGCGCGAAACGTCAAGAAATTCCGGATCAATGTTCCACCCGGAGTCGATACAGGTTCACGGCTCCGCTATCGCGGCGAGGGTGAGGTCGGCCCGCATGGGGGATCAGGCGGCGATTTGTATGTCATCATCAACGTCAAGGAACATGAACTCTTCGGGCGGGACGATGACGATCTCCTCTGCGAAGTGCCTATTTCATTCCCGCAGGCAGCGCTCGGCACGGATATGGAAATCCCGACGCTCGACGGAAGCGTGAAACTGAAAATCCCTGCAGGCACACAGACCCATAAGGTGTTCCGGCTTAGAAACAAAGGAATGCCAAGCCTCCGCAGGCGGGGCAGAGGCGACCTGCTTGCCAAGGTTATCGTCGAAACACCGAGCAAACTCAACGAGCGACAGAGAGAGATGCTCGAGGAATTCGCCAAGATCAGCGGCGACGACGTCCATCCGCTTACCAAGAAATTTCTGGATACATTAAAAGGGGTCTTCGGCGCGTAGCCGCCGCTGTTGTAAGAGCATTTCCGATGACCGCCCATCAATTCTTCATCCAGCGCTCGCAAATTGATTCCGGGGGAATAGTCAAGCTCGCCGGTCGCGACGCGCGCCATATACGACTTGTTCTGCGCCTTAAAAAAAACAGTGAGATCCGTCTCGTCGATGAACACCAGTCTCTTTACCTGGCTTCCGTTGAAAAAGTGACCGACCGGGAAGTCGTCGTTCGGATCATGAAATCAATCAACGGCCATTCTCCCACGACAAAGTTGACGGTGATCCAGGGAATACCCCGCCTGCCCAAGGCTGACCTGATAACCGAGAAGCTAACAGAATTAGGGGTGAGCAAGATATTGTTCGCGCCCACCGAGCACTCTCCCTACAAGGACGCCGGTGAAAGAATCTCCAAACGACTGGTCCGGCTCCACACGATCGCCGAGGCGGCAGCCAAGCAATGCCTGCGCAACGACATCCCTGAAATCTCAGCGCGCGGCGGCCTGAAGGAGGCAGTCGAAACCCTCGGAAACCGCTCTCTACTCCTTGTCGCCCACGAGAAAAATGGTGACGGGAACCTGCGAGATATTCTGGCGAATGCCGGCAAAGAGTCTGGGGTCGCTGTCGTCATAGGACCCGAGGGAGGTCTCTCGCCAGGAGAGATCCGGATGCTCAGCGATCTGGGAGCAACAGGTTTTTCGCTCGGCCAGAACATCCTCCGAACCGAAACGGCCGCCATCGTTGCAGCGGCCATAATTCTCTATGAGATAAGGGCCGGCTAGTTGGCGTCTTTCCGAATACATACCTTCGGATGCAAGGTGAACCAGTGTGATTCGCAGATCATCCGTGAGACACTCACCTCATGGGGACTTTCGGAAGCAGAATCCTCAGGGGCGAGCCTCTCCGAGACCAGCGCCCCGGTGTTGGAATCGGAAAATGAATCCGGGCCAGACCGTCTCTTCACCATGATTGAACCCGACCTTGTCGTGATTAATACATGCACGGTCACAAGCGCTGCAGACGCCAAATTCCGCAAAGCCCTCAGAAGATCGAGAAGAGAGAATCCGCATGCCTCCATAGTTGTTACGGGATGTTATGCGAACAGGGCTGGTGGCAATGGGCGGCCGCCCCATCCCGCGGACCTGATTTTCAGACAACACAATTTCTCCATACTGGCCGACTTCCTGAGAGAACGGGGCGTCGTCTGCACCGATGCCGGAGAGCATGCGCACGCTCAATCGTACTTCGCCGAACATACGCGTGCTTTTCTGAAGATACAGGACGGATGCGACAGCTTCTGCGCTTATTGCATCGTTCCGATGGTCAGGTCGCGACTCTGGAGCGAAGAACCGGAAAAGGTGATTGCCGTAATAAATCAGTTCAGCTCAAAAGGGTACAGAGAGGTGGTTCTCACAGGCATCCATCTTGGATACTTCGGCCGCGACTCCGGCCGTGGCGATCTGACCGGCCTGCTGGAAAAAATAGAGAAAGAATGCAAAATCGAGCGGATTCGGCTGAGTTCGATCGAGATAAACGAGGTCACAGATACACTTCTGCAACTGATTGCACACTCGGACAGGATCTGCACTCATCTTCACCTCCCTCTTCAGAGCGGTGACGATGCGATCTTGCGGGAAATGGGTCGTCAATATTCTACAGCCTCCTTTCTGGAGAGAGTCGAGGAGATCCGAAAAAGAATCCCCGATATTGGCCTTACAACAGACGTCATGGCGGGGTTTCCGGGAGAGACCGAGCAGCGCTTCCAACATACACTCGATATGGTCGAATCCGTGCAGTTTGCAAGAACACATGTGTTCCGTTTTTCGCCCCGCCCGGGAACAAAAGCCGCCGAAATGGATTCGCCAGTCCCGCCGGGAATAATAAGTTCCCGCGCTAAAAGGCTTATCAAGGCCGGCAAGCATGCAGCGCGTGCCTTCACTGAGCAGTTCATCGGAAAAACTGCCGAAGTGCTTGTGGAAAGCATGACAGATGACGGCCGCTCCACTACAGGCTTTACATCAAACTACATAAAGGTCAAAGTAGTAGGAACATCGTCTGAGAGTATTAACAAGATTCTGCCCGTCAGGATTACAGGTGTCGATGCGGATTCAGGCCTGGCAACCGGTCAAATTATAAACTAAGATCAGAGCAGAGGAGGATTTGGCATGTCGGACTGCATTTTCTGCAAGATTGCAAGTGGAGAGATCCCGTCTGATAAGGTTTATGAAGACGATTCGTTTGTAGCATTTAGAGACTTGCAGCCCCAGGCGCCTACCCATATCCTGATTATCCCCAAAAAGCATATCGAGACCATGAACGATGTGGCCGACACGGATGCACAATTAATGTCGGGCCTTCTCCTTATATGCCAAAAACTGGCAAAGGACGAGGCGCTATCGGACCGTGGCTACCGGATTGTAATAAATTGTAACAAAGACGGCGGCCAATCGGTGCTCCATTTACATGCCCACCTGCTTGGAGGCCGCCATATGCAGTGGCCTCCAGGCTAATCCCGAGAAAACATACCGATCGGTCTGTTTGACAAAATCGCAAACATATGGTACAATCTTATGTGCGAGGACAAGTCGGCCTTACCCTTGGGAAGCTTTATAAGTTTGCTATTGACTGGGGGATACGTCATGACCCAAGGGGTAGAAAACTTGTAAATTCTCTTCTCAAGAAGCAGCATCAGAATTTCGAAAAACTCTCCCAAAATCAGAAGGAACTGTTCGACGGAGAGAAGTTTTCAAATCCTTATGCTGACACACGTATTCTTTGCGGCGAACCCGACACGGAGATAAGATCGATCCTCGTCGGCATTGATATGGAGATCGGCGAGGTGATGCTCGCCGACAGCCTGCGCAAAAGCGGAAAATCTATTGACCTCATTTTGGCCCATCACCCTGAAGGTAGGGCGATGGCCAATTTTTATGAGGTCATGCATATGCAGGCCGATATCCTCAATAAATTTGGGGTACCCATAAATGTCGCCGAGGGGATTCTGGAGGATCGGGTAAAAGAGGTCGAGCGCGCGGTCCTTCCGCTCAACCACACGCGGGCCGTAGATGCTGCACGCCTTCTCGATTTCCCGTTTATTTGTATTCACACACCGGCTGACAACGGTGTGACGCAGTTTTTGCAGAAACGGCTTGATAAGAAAAAGCCGACTTTTTTATCTGAAATTATTGATTTTTTGCTGGAACTTCCGGAATATCGTCAGGCAGTCCTGGGAAACGCCGGACCCAGAATCATTGCGGGCAGCCCTGACAATCGGGCAGGGAAGGTTTTCGTGGACATGACAGGCGGGACCGGTGGTTCCAAGAAGGCTTTTGAAAAGCTGGTCCAGGCTGGAGTCGGCACCATCGTCGGCATGCATATCGGCGAGAATCACCTTAAGGAAGCAAAGAAGCATCATGTGAACGTAGTCATCGCCGGCCATATGGCCAGCGATACAATCGGACTGAATCTATTTTTCGACGGACTCATCCGGAAATATGGCTCGCTGGAGATTAATGCTTGCTCGGGGTTCTCACGAGTAACAAGGAATAAGGCCGGCTGAGGCCTTCAAATCAAAGAATGTCC
Organism: uncultured bacterium; assembly: GCA_964482745.1. Classification (GTDB taxonomy): domain Bacteria; phylum Abyssobacteria; class SURF-5; order SURF-5; family SURF-5; genus CAYZZY01. Next base: position 4,201 of record CAYZZY010000066.1, on the reverse strand, counting down.
TACAGTATTCCGCAAGAAACAATCGAAAACATCCGTTCGCAGGCCGATATTGTGCAGGTCATCTCGGGATATCTGACCCTCAAGAAGGCCGGATCCAACTACAAGGCGTGTTGCCCGTTCCACAAGGAGAAAACGCCATCTTTTGTTGTCAGCCCCGCGAAGCAGCTTTACCATTGCTTCGGGTGCGGGGCAGGCGGAAATGTATTCGGATTCTTGATGCGACAGGAAGGCTTCACTTTCGCGGAAGCCGTCAGGCACCTTGCCGAGCGCGCAGGCATCCAAGTAAAAGAGCGACAATACGCGCCCGGAGAGGAGGATATTCGCGAACAGTTGTTTGAAGTGTACGAGTTTGCGACAGGCTTTTTCCACCGATGCCTGCTGAAATCGCCTCAATCGGAGCATGCACGCAACTATTTGAAAAAACGCCAGTTATCGCAGGAGGCGGTCAAGCAGTTTTCCATCGGTCACGCTCCGGCGGGATGGGATTCCCTGCTGTCGGCGGCATCGAAGAAGGGGTTTTCGACAGAGCTGCTGCTCCGTGGCGGTCTGGCGAAAAAGAGCACAGAAGGCAGGATATATGACACATTTCGTAACAGAATAATGTTTCCCATCTGGGGTCTTAATGGAAAAATCATCGCATTCGGAGGCCGAACACTCGAGGAGAACCAACCGAAATATATAAATTCGCCTGAGACACCCATTTATCAAAAAGGCCAGACGCTCTACAACCTCTATCAGGGAAAAGACAGTATATCGAATGAAAATACGGTTGTCGTCGTCGAAGGATATACCGACCTTATGAGGTTGGTATTAAACGGCTTCGAGAATGTGGTAGCCTCCTCGGGCACGGCTTTCACGCTGGCGCAGGCTCGCCTCCTGAAAAGGTACGCAGGCGATGTAATCCTGGTCTTCGATGCCGATTCTGCGGGCATCGCGGCGGCTGGCCGCGGCATAGAAGTGCTTATTGCGGAAGATCTCAATGTGAGAGTCGCCGCTGTGCCACCGGGCACGGATCCTGATGAATTTGTTCTGAAACATGGACCACAGGCATTTCAAGACACTCTGGATGAAGCACAGTCTTTCGTCGAATTTCATGTGCAGAGCGCGCTCGCTTCTCCCGACGGTTCGGAATTGGAAAGCAAAATCAAGGCGGCTAACATTCTCGCCGGACTGATCGGGAAGGTTCCGGATCCGATCAGGAGGGAAGAGTACCTGAGATTGGTGGCGTCGAGGTTGGGCCTGAATCCTGACACATTGCTCAAAGCCTCGCAGAAAAGCGCCTCCGGGGACAAACTAGAAGAGGAAGTGAGAGGCTTTGAAAAGAGGCTGGCCCTCGAAGAAAAGAAGTGCATGTGGTTGATAAAGCTTCTGATGGAGCAGCCGGAACATATTGAAAAGGTCAAGGAGAACCTTGATCTCAACTCGATCCAGAACGAGGTACTAAGAAACCTTTTCAAAGCCGTCTTCGACCTTGAAGAATGTGAAATAAAAGAAGAAAGACTTTTGGACAAGATTCAGGATAAGGATGTCCAGGAACTGGCTACTCGGTTGTTTTTTGAGAAAGCTGGGCCTGAGATTATGTATTCCATCGATTGGTGGATTGGGTTTATTAAGAACCACGAGAACAAAAAAGAACTCTTTTCGCTATCTCAAAAGATCAGCGAGGCAGAGAAAAGCGGCAATATTGAACTGATCAACCAATTGTACAAACAGAGTCTTGAGATTAGACGGGATAATCAACACCTTAGAAATCAGATGATGAAAATATCGGTGGACGCGCCCGCTGGGGGCGTGCTCGGCGCATAGGAATTGTTGAAAAAGGAGGTCGGGGGGTATCACGACGAAAAAGAAAAAGAGTGAGACTGCCACCCGGAAGTCTACAAAGGCAAAGAAAACGCAGAAGGCCAAGCCAAAACCTGTGAGCAGGAAAAGCGCCCAAAAGACTTCGGGAGAGAAGACCGCGAAGAAGAAAATAACCGCAAAGACTGCAGGAAAGAAGACCGAGGTGAAGGTCGCAAAAAAGAAACCCGCTCCAAAACCCGCGGAAAAGAAAGTAACGGCGAAAGCTGCGGAAACAAAAGCCGCGGCCAAGGTCGCAATGGAGAAAATCGCAGTCCTGCCTCCGAGCGAGAGTGCGACTACGAAAACCATGCAAAAGGAAGGCTACGTGGACAAAACAATCGTGAGAAAGACCCACGAGAATGAAGTTCTCCAGGATCTTATAGACAAGGGAAAGAAGCAGGGCCAGCTCACCTATGGCGAGATAAACGATATGCTTCCCGATCATGTCGTCTCGTCAGGCGAAATCGATGAGATACTTTTGACCCTGGGCGACCATGACATCGACGTCGTGGAAACGCTGAAACTTGACAAGGCCGATGATGCAGGCGACGATGAAGAGGACGATGAGAAGGAATATGCCCCCTCCCGCGTTGAACGGGCCGACGATCCGGTCCGAATGTACCTGAGAGAAATGGGGCGCGTGCCTCTGCTGACCAAGGATCAGGAAGTCAGGATAGCGAAGAATATCGAGAAGGCGGAGAACGTGCTGAGGGAAACCATTATTCGTACCCCTTACGCGCTCAAAGAGTTCATCCCCGTCCTCCAGAGAATCATCAGGGGCAAGGCATCACTGGAGACTCTGACCCAGCAAGACGACGACCGCAAGATCCTGGCGCTGGAGCGACGCCTCCCGAAAATTATCGACTTTCTCCATAAAAGTGAGGCGGCCATCCGGAGGTTTGAGAGAAGCCTTCAACGACCTCGAATCGGGGAAAAGACCAAGAAACGCATCCGCGGAGAAATCGCCGAGCACCGCGCGAAACAACAGTCGATGCTCCGTGAACTCGATATCAAATTGAAGGACATCACCAGACTCGTAGACAAAATTAAAAGTCTGCGGGATAAGATCAAGAACAACGAGGTTGAAATCAAGCTGATCGAGAAGGAACTTCAGCTTGATGGCGACAAAATCGAAGAATCAGGGAAAAAGCTTCGAAAGGGACAGATCGATTCGAAGCGATTCGCCAGCCGTCTCCCGGTACCCTTAAGCCAATTCGTCGAACTCGAACGCAAGCTGCTCAATGCGAATCGCCGACTGAACACCATCTATCACGATACAAGATTGACCAAACAGGGCATTCACGGGCTCATCGCGCGAATAGAAAGAAATGAGACGGATATCTATGGCGCCAAGATGGGGCTTGTCGAGGCCAATCTGCGTCTTGTGGTGAGCATCGCGAAGAAATACACCAATCGAGGCATGTCATTCCTCGATCTGATACAGGAAGGCAACATCGGATTGATGAAGGCCGTGGATAAGTTCGAATATCGGCGCGGCTACAAATTCTCGACCTATGCCACATGGTGGATACGGCAGGCCATCACGCGCGCGATAGCCGACCAGGCGCGGACCATCCGTATCCCCGTGCACATGATCGAGACTATAAACAAGGTCATCCGGACCTCGCGCCGACTCGTTCAGGAATACGGAAGAGAGCCGACACCGGAAGAGATTTCAGAGTCCATGCATATGGAAGTAGAGAAGGTGCGCGGGATCCTCAAAATAGCGCAGGAGGCCATCTCGCTCGAAACCCCGATCGGTGACGAGGGCGACAGCAGTTTCGGCGATTTCATAGAGGACAAATCTGCGGACTCTCCGATCAATACGGCCGCGTTCACCGTCTTCCAGGAGAAGCTCAAGGAAGTGCTGAAGACGCTGACGGAGCGCGAGGAAAGGGTGCTCAAATTGCGCTTCGGCCTGGGTGACGGTTATCCAAGAACACTGGAAGAAGTGGGAAGCGTTTTCTCAGTCACTCGCGAGCGCGTGCGACAGATCGAGGCCAAGGCCATCCGCAAGATGCGACACCCGACACGCAGCCGCAAACTGAAAACCTTTCTCGATTGGGTAGTGACAGAATAGTATCAGTCCATAAAAGATCAAATTCCGGGGCGCGACAATGATCGCGTCCCGGTTTTTTTTGTCATTGTCATACCATTTTCACATCATGCATAAAGTATTTCGGTCAGATGTGGCAGGTAAATGAATCGTCGTCATACATCCTTATTGGAAGAGATCACACATGAAGGTGAAAGACATGTTTTCCGGCCAACGTCTCGGTAAATCCCCCCTGCCCCCCTTTTCCAAAGGGGGGGTATGGACCTCTGAGGGTTGTCGACGACGGCGTGTCTACACTTCTGC
>CAYZZY010000065.1:0-12784 GCA_964482745.1 uncultured bacterium | reverse complement strand
TATATTCGTAATACGGCGTGGCATAGCCGCAATCAAACACCGGCTCTGGGTACAGCCCCTGTTCTGCGCCCTCGACAGGCTCGGGCCGTAAATAGGGACAGTCCCTCCGCAGTCCCCTTTATGGCGCCTGCCTATTTCAGGATTTCGCTGACGGGGACTTTATATATATATGAATGATGCTTGGGCCGGCCCAGGAGCGCATCCAGCATACTGGCCTTCCATAGATCGGTAAACACAAGGGTGTCCGGATCACGGAACACCAGGCAGGCGGGCGCACACTGTTCCTCTTTACCGACAAGGTGGACTTCTCCCTTTACGTTTCCTGAAAGATCGACCGCAACAATCTTTCCACCCTTGTTATCGCAGACAAAGAGAAGCTGTCGCTCGGAGTCAAGCAGCAATCCATCGGCCCATCCGCCAATTTTGACAAAGACCTCGGATTCTTTTGTCTTCAGGTCTACCTTCGAAACCCGGCCCTTTGTGGTCTCGGCGACAAAGAGCGCTTCCTTTCCCGGAGCGAGCGCCAACCCATTCGCGTATCTGAACTTGCCGAGAAGCTCTGTTTCGGCATCCGCGGCGCTTCCGATTCGAGCCTCATCTTTCATATCAAACCTGTAGACGCTTCCCGAGAACAGTCGCGAATCGGAGACATACATGGTATCGGTCTCGTCATCGATAAGAATAAAATTCGCCAATCCTATCCCCTGCCGGTAGAGTGAGACCTTGCCGGCATCCGGTTTGCCGGGTCCAATAACCTTAAATACGCATCCGCCCTGAAATCCAAGCGTCGCCGCATATATGTCGCCGTTGACATCCATGGCCAGCCCTACTGTGCCAATTGTCTCTTCCCGGTCCCCTGGCAGGTCGTTCAAATTGGCAAACGGTTCGACGGCGCCATCAGACTTAATGCGCCTGATACTGCCATCATGCTCACCGACATAGATATTCCCATCAGATGCGATTATTATTCCTTCCGGCCCATACAATGGTGATGAATTCAATGCCTGATCTGAGATATCAATGCTTTTTATCTCATCGATGGTTTTTATCTTGCCGGCAAGAGCAGGCGATACCAGGGCCAGGAAAAAAAACGCGAAAACCAGGGGTGCCATTTTCGATTTTGTCATGTTCCCTCCTCCCTTGATATGGATTTCTCTTTCTCTCTCCATGAAACGTTGTACCATACTAACACAACGCTATGAAGCTCGACAACCGCAAAATCCGAAGGCAGGAGTGGAATAGGCGCATGAAGATTCATCTTTCCAATGCAGGTGCTTGACGGCCCAGATGTTTTGCCTCCATCGCCTTCACCTGGCAAAAAGATTATTGTCATACGATGGCATGTGTGTTAGAATTGGCCCGTCGCCGCCTGTGTTCATCTTGTGCGGTGGCTGTTTTTTTCGGCGGACACCGGGCCGGCACGTTCCGGAGTGACAACTTCCCGTTCTTTCCGCCCAAGCGAGCATTTCCCACGAAATAATCAGGACAACTGATGGCAGAACAGATTACACCTCCGCAGGTGCCAGATGAAAAGCGGACCGAGACGAGCAGCCTGCTGAACATGCCCATCCGAACGGCCGTGTTCGCGCTGGCGTGGCCGACGATCATCGCCGGCACGCTCGAGAATATCGCCACTACTGTCGATCTCATTATGGTAGGCAGGCTGGGCGCAGCCGAGGTGGCGGCGGTCGGTATGGCGGGAATGATCTACTGGGTGCTCTCGGCGCTCGCGATCGGGCTGAGCGTGGCGGCGATGGCCATCGTCGCCCGAAGCTTCGGCGGCGGCGAACGTGGTGAGGCAAGCGCCGCGCTCGGTCAGACGATGACGGTCGGTGTTGCGACCTCGATTGTCGTCGCGATTCTGACCATCCTGCTGGCACCCGCCATTTTCGGGCTGTTCGACATGGAGAGCGACGTCGAGGCGTTCTCGATATCATACATGCGCATACTCGCGCTCGGCATGGGATTCTTCGCGGTCATATCGGTCGCCTCGGGCGGCCTTCGGGGAGCCGGCGACACGAGAACGCCGATGCTCGTCGGGCTCATAGCCAATGTCGTTCACATCGGCCTGAACTACCTGCTCATCTTCGGAAAGTTCGGGCTGCCAGCCATGGGATCCGACGGCGCGGCCATCGGGACGACGGTGTCCATGGCCGTCGCCGCGGCGGTCTACTTGTGGCTCCACTTCGGGGGGCACGTCGTGATCAGATTGAAATTGAGCAATTTCGGCCTGGACATGGAGCGTGCCAAACAGATTGTGTGGCTCGGCGTTCCCGCGGCCACGGAGCAGATGGTGGTGCAGCTCGGCCTGCTGATATATGTGAAGTTCCTCGTCGGATACGGCACGGCGGCATTTGCGGGCTATCAGGTGGGCATGCGCGTGCTTTCGCTCTCATTCATCCCGAACATGGGATTCTCGATGGCGGCCGGCGCGCTCGTCGGGCAGAACCTCGGCGCCAGAAGACCGGGAGAGGCGAAGCGGGCCGGTTGGACCTGCCTGTGGTGGGCGATGCTCTCGATGTGCTCGGTGGGGCTGCTGTTTCTCTTCTTCTCAAGACAGATGGCCGGAATCTTTGTGGATGATCCCGAGGTTATCGAACACGCCGCTTTGTTCATCCGAATCGTGGCATACTGCCAGCCCGGCATGGCGACATACTTCACGCTGGCAGGCGCGCTCAGAGGATCCGGCGACACCCGGTCGCCGCTCTTGATCGCCCTTCTGGGAATGTACTGTTTTAGGATACCCGCCGCGTGGGTGCTGACGACATATTATGACGCCAGCCTGCTCCTCGTCTTTGGGCTGCTGATCGGCGACTACATAATCCGAATCATCTGCATCCTTCTCCGCTATGCGCGCGGCAAGTGGCTCGAAACAAAGTTGTGAAGAGAGATGTCCCGGAGTCGAACGGCGCGGTGGTGGAAAAGCTTTTATGGGGATAGATGGTCAGGCCAGTGGGAGGTCTGGTTCTCGTCAAGCGTCTGCTGCTGAGGTTTGTCCCGTTTCCTGTATGTCGGCGACGCCGGCCGCTGAGATTTCGACCGTGCAAATCCTGTTCTTCCCTGTCCTCTTGGCCTTGTAGAGCGCCTTGTCGGCTTTGTCAATCAGGAGAGTCATGTCGCATCCATTGTTGCCTCTCTCGCCCGGACTGAAGGTTGCGACTCCGACGCTGACAGTCACTTTCTGGCGACCCGCAATCGAATCGTCGTTGAACTTACCCCGTTCGATATGAGCCCTGATTCTTTCGGCCACCTTCATTGCCCCGGATGAATCGGTTTCGGGCAGGATTATGCTGAACTCCTCCCCCCCGAACCGGCATGGAATGTCACAATCTCTGACCAGCTTTTTCAGGATCGTCCCGATCTCCCTGAGCACATCGTCGCCGGCGAGATGCCCAAAGCGGTCATTGTAATGTTTGAAATTGTCCAGGTCGAGCATAATCAGGGAAATATTGTGACCGTATCTTTCCGCTCGGCCGAACTCTTCCTTTAGCCGTTTCACGAAATAGGAATGATTGAACAACTGCGTCTTAAGGTCGGTTATCGCCGCTTCCTTTAAGCGCTTTTCTTCCAGCGCCCGGTTTATCCTGAACCTGAATTCTTCGAAGTTCACCGGCTTTGTCAAATAATCGACCGCCCCATTCTTGAAGAACTCGACCGCGCTCTCTACTGATCCATAACCGGTGATGATAATAATGGGAATACTGTCATCAAGTGACTTGAGCGTTTCGAAGGTATCCTGGCCGCTCATTTTCGGAAGCATGAGGTCGAGCAGTATAAGATCAAACTGACCCTTTATGGCCTTTTCGACAGCCTCCACTCCGTCCACAGCGGTCTCCGGGATGCATCCCATTTCAACCAACAGGTCGCTCAGCACCTCGCGGATGATCGCGTCATCATCTACCACAAGCAATCTTGGTTGAGATGCGTTGAGGTCTTCGCTCGAGTCAGCGGCGATCCTGTTGTCGGACTCTGTAGCCGGGCTCATTTCCGTTCCCCTCCCTGCGGCATGTGCTCTTCTTTCTCTCTTTTGGACTCTCCACAGAATAGAGAGTCAAAGGCGCCTGAACAGCGATAGCCGACACCTTTCTGTCCATAGCAGTGGTGCGTCAGCATTATTAAGCACCTTTCATGCCATTCTTGCTGGACAGGCATGCCAGATGCAGAATAAAGTCATAAACCACTGTTCTATCTATTCTTCAGCCAGATTGAAGACAGAACGGGAAGACGTAAAAAACGTCAAATCCTGTCACCTTTGTTCAATTTTGTTCAGATGCTGACCTTGAGGATGTGTGGATGCGGGAGTGATTCTACTACTTTCGGACCGGCCTGATGTCCGGGCGGACAACGGCTCTGGGGTCGTTCCAGTCGCTACACATATCCAGCTATCTTTAAAGATTTGCAGAAAATACCGGTAAAAAACACGACAGAACTCACAAAATCAGACGTGAACGGCACAGCCCTTTGATCGTATTGAACCTCAGCCGAGAGCCCGGCATGGTCCAGGGTGTGGGGCAGGCGAATCTCGCGAAATATGAAACCTGATCTATTCTCTCTAAGTGCCTTCATTATAGGCTAATTACAAATCAAGCCAACCCATTCACAGAGGGTTGAGGCGATAAATTCTTAGCCTAACTTTACATTTCCGGGCGCCTCTATGGTATAATAATTCGCTTTTGAGACCTCTGTTTCTCACTGCATCATTTTCGCTGCCTGGACTGATAGAGGTTTTCCCTCAAAAAACAGTGAATCCATGAGGCGGCAGATCGAGAAGGAAGAGTTATGAAATATTGGAGAACTCCGCTGGACCTTCAGGTCATTCAGGCGAGCAGGGGAAAAGTCGTTATCATCGAGGATCGCTGTAAGGGATGCGAATTTTGCGTGGTTTATTGTCCGCGCGATGTATTGCAGATGTCAAAGTCGTTCAATGCAAAAGGGTATCACCCCCCCGAAGTGGTGGACGAGTCGCAATGCGTGAACTGCCACTTTTGCGAGGTTATTTGCCCGGATTTTGCGATCTTTTCGGTGGAGGCCCCGGCGGAAACATAGGCGCCTGTTGTAGCAATTGACAACAACACACAGGCAACACACCAATCCGGCAACAGCATACCGGACCTGCTGACCGGGGAGTTATCTCCAAAACATAAGACAATCAACCATCATAGAGGGAGGACGAGTTGGCTGCCAAAGCGGTATTGACAGGAACCCACTTCATGAACGGCGACTATGCCTGCTGCGAGGGCGCCCTTGCTGCGGGCTGTCGTTTCTTCGGCGGATATCCGATAACGCCGGCGACCGAGGTTGCCGAGCGCATGTCCGCCCGGCTGCCCGATATCGGAGGGGTGTATATCCAGATGGAGGACGAGCTGGCCTCAATCGCCGCGGTTCTGGGAGCAAGCTGGGGAGGCATGAAGGCCATGACCAGCACCTCCGGCCCGGGTTTCTCGCTGATGATGGAGAATATCGGACTGGGCCTTTGTACCGAAACCCCCTGCGTAGTCTGCAACGTGCAGCGGGCCGGCCCGAGCACGGGACTTCCCACGCTGGTGGGCCAGGGCGACATGATGCAGGCGCGCTGGGGCAGTCACGGCCCATACGAGATCATCGCCATTTCACCCTCTAGCCCGCAGGAGATGTTCGACTTTACGATCTGGGCGTTCAACCTGAGCGAACAATACAGGGTTCCCGTGCTGATCATGGCCGACGAGGTTGTGGGCCACATGACTGAGCGGGTCGTGATCCCGGCGGAAGAAGAGATCGAGGTCATATCCCGTCGAAAACCGAAAATATCTCCGGACCGCTACCTGCCCTTTAAGCCGGCTGCGGATGGCGTGGCTCCCATGGCAAACTTCGGCGACGGATACCGCGTCCATATCACAGGCCTGACGCATGACGAGCGCGGGTATCCTGTGATGGATGCCGCCACCCAGATAGAGATGACGGACAGGTTGGTAAACAAGATCCGCAACAATGTCGACAAGATTATCCGCTATCAGACCATTGCAATGGATGACGCCGAAATCGCATTGATTGCTTACGGCATAAGCGTGAGATCGGCCAAGCGTGCTCTTAGAGAGGCACGCGAACGCGGCCTCAAGGTGGGCCTTATCAAGCTGGAAACCGTTTGGCCATTTCCTGAATCAATGATTCGCGACGTTGCCGGGTCTGTCCGGGCGATGATCATGCCGGAGATCAACCTGGGCCAGATGGTGCTCGAAGTCGAGCGTTGCGCCCAGGGCCGTTGTCTGGTCAAACTCGTTCCGCATCCCGGCGGAACCGTAATCAGCCCCCGGAAAATTCTCGACGCCATTGAAGAGGCGTTGAAGGAGACGTAATGAGCGTTCGAAAAGGCAAGAAAAACTCGCCGCACCCGCAGGACGAACTGCTGAGGACCGACCGTATCCCGCACATCTGGTGCGCGGGTTGCGGAATCGGCACCGTGTTCGGATGCGTCCTCTCGGCCATCATAAAGTCAGGGCAACCGTTCGACGACATCGCCGTAGTGTCGGGCATCGGGTGCACGGGGAGGATGGCCGGCTATATCAAGGTTGACTCGTTCCACACGACCCACGGAAGGGCTATTCCGTTTGCTACCGGCCTGAAGCTGTCACGGCCGCAGACAAAAGTGCTGGTCTGCTCCGGAGACGGCGACCTCCTCGCGATCGGAGGGAATCATTTCATTCATGCGGCACGCCGGAACATCGATATGACTGTTCTGTGCGTCAACAACTTCAATTACGGCATGACCGGCGGGCAAGCGGCCCCGAGCACCCCGTTTGGCGCAAAGACAACTACAACCCCGGTCGGATGCACCGAAGAGCCCTTCAATTTCTGCCATCTGGCCGCCGCCGCCGGCGCAACCTATGTCGCGCGGTGGACCGCACTGCACATCCGGCGACTGACAGACTCGATCGGTGAGGCGATGCAGAAGCGGGGTTTCAGCTTTCTGGAAGTCCTTTCCCCGTGCCCGACGTCATTCGGCCGGCGCAACAGGATGGGAAAAGGCCTCGACATTGTCAAGTATTACCACGAGAAATCGGTCATCCGAAACGGCATAGACCCCCGGGAGGCAACCCTGGATTTCGACGGCAAGCTTGTGGTGGGGAAATTTGTGGATATCGAGAGGCCAACCTTCCTGGATAATTACCAGCGTGTCAGAGACCGTGATCTGGATCCATGGCCCGCCAAGGAAGATAAGACGGCAACCTCCGAAAAGAAAGCGGCGCAAAGGTGAATGAGATGACAACCACAACCGAGAGAGAAATTCTCATCTCCGGCTTCGGCGGCCAGGGCATCGTCCTGGCGGGCAACATCCTGGGCAAGGCCGCAGCCCTGCATGACAAAAAACACTCGACCATGACCCAGTCCTACGGGCCCGAGGCCCGGGGAGGCGCATGTTCGGCGCAGATCATGATAAGCGATGAAGAAATCCTGTTCCCATACGTAGAGCAGCCCGAGGTCATGGTCTGCATGAGCCAGGAAGGGTATTCCAAGAATGTGGACGCGCTCATCCCGGATGGCGTGTTGCTCTGGGATTCCGACTTGGTCACAACGGGGGAGCAGAATCCAGGCTGGAAGACGTACCATATCCCGGCCACCCGCTTTGCCGAGGAACTCGGCAATGTGATGATGGCTAATATCGTGATGCTTGGTTTCCTCTCGGCGGTCAGCGACGTGGTCACGGTCGACGCGCTGCGTGAGGCCGTGCTCAGCTCGGTGCCGCCACACACCAAGGAAAAAAACGCAAAGGCCTTCGAAAGAGGACACGAGTATGGCGCAGCGATATTAAAGGCCCGCGCAGAACGGGATAAGAATCGGGATCAAGAATGACTCGGGGTAAGAAATCAAAGTCAATAAAGGAAGCCGTCCTGCTCGTAGGCTCAGGCTATGGCGCACTCAAAGCTGCGGAGGACCTTGCCCAGTCGGGCATACCGGTAGTCTGGGTGGCAAGGGCCCGGCACTTCCTCGAACTGCCGGGCGGCATCGAGAGCTTCAATGAGTTGCCCGAAGATCTCAATTTCCAATTTCGGCCCCTGTATCTTCGCGTTACTCGCCATCCGCTGGTCACGCCGCTGACGCGCGCGCACATCGAGACCTTGGAACGCGAAGGGGACGGCTACCGCACGGTCGTCATCCAGGATCCACGATATATCGATTATGATCTCTGCACAGGATGCAGCCGATGCGTGGAAGTTTGCCCACTCAGTGACAGCGAACATCCGCCATTGACTCGTTCGCCGGCCTACTGTCCTTCGCGTGCCCTTGAACTGGATAAACGCCAGCTTGGAGCATGTCGGGTTGGGTGTCCTCTGGGAATCAATATCCAGGCATATATGGCGCTGACGGCGGCAAATCGTTTTGAAGAGGCTCTCAATGTGATCAGGGAGGACAACCCCTTGCCGGGCATATGCGGCAGGGTTTGCCACCATCCATGCGAGGAATCCTGCAGGCGCGGCGAACTCGACCAGGCGGTAGCCATCAGGGATATTAAGCGCTTCCTTGCGGACAACGAAGCCCAGCAAGGACCGGCGAAGCTCAAAATGCCCGAACGGAAGCAAAGACCCGAGAAAGTGGCCGTTGTGGGCTCGGGTCCGGCCGGTTTGACGGCGGCCCATTTTCTCAACCGGGCCGGTTTTCGGGTGACGATATTTGAGGCGCTGCCGGAGGCAGGCGGAATGCTGCGGTCCGGAATAAACGCCTTCAGGCTTCCGCGCCGGGTGCTTGACACCGAGATTAAGGCCATCGAAAACGCCGGAGTCAAGATACGCACGGGTGTGCAGGTTGATTCGCTCGAGGAACTTTTGAAAAAGAACTTCCAGGCCGTGCTGGTTTCCACGGGCACGCACTGTGACCTCCGCCTGAACATTCCCGGTGAAGATCTTGAAGGCGTTGTCCACTGCGTGGAGTTCCTGAGCGGTGTCAACCTCTACAACACCGGCGAGGTCGGACCGCGAACCGTTGTCATCGGGGCGGGCAACTCCGCTATGGATGCCGCGCGCACAGCGCTCCGGCTCGGGGCCGATGAGGTCACCATACTCGCTATCGAAAAGGAAGACGAGATGCCCGCGCACCCCCGCGAGGTGGAGGAAGCCCGGGAAGAGGGAATACAATTCAGGCTGGGCGCCGCGCCAATCGCCTTCGAGGACGACGATCAAAAGGTCAGCCGGATCACTTGCAGGCCGGCCCACTGGAGCCAGCCGGACCCCGATAAGCCTCCCCGCATAGAATACGGTTCGGAAGAGACCTTCGCACTTGAAGCCGACACGGTAATCGTATCAATCGGCCAACGCCCGCATCTTGAAGAGACGGGGCTCGGCGGCGGATTGGACACAGGGGCGGGCGGAAGGATAGTCGTGGACGAATCGCTGTCCACTTCCGTCAAGGGTGTCTTCGCAGCCGGCGACGTCGTAACCGGACCTTCCACTGTCATAGACTCCATGGCGTTCGGCAGGAAAGCGGCCGGACGAATCATCGAATATCTTACGGGCAAGCCTTCCCCATTTAAGGATATCACGGCGGAATCACGTGGGGTGGGGGACTACAAGGAAATCTCCGAGGATGTCCCCCGGCAACGACGTCCGGAGATAGCCCAGCGACAGCCGAAGGCACGGACGCGCGACTTCGAAGAGATCGGCTTCGGCTTTACGGCCGACCAGGCCCTTGCGGAAGCCCGACGATGCCTGCAGTGCAGCGCCTGCTGCGAATGCCGCGCCTGTGAAACGGTCTGCACCGATATCGGGGCCATCGACCATTTTCGCTCTCCCAAACGGTTAGAAGTGATAAGCCCGAGCGTCATTGTCGCCGACGCCGAGGAATTGCCCGGCATAGATATAACCAAAGACAAACGGGTTTTCCAACTCGAGAATCTTGAGCAGGGCCTCGATATCATGGACGCTCTCATGGCCGGAAGCGCGGCGGCGGGACATGTGATGCCCCGGGCCACCTCGCTCAGAACGACAGTTTTTCCGGACGATATTAAATCCCTGGACCCCGTCGACGAAGGGCGCCTGGGATTCTTTGTCTGCAATTGTAATGGGGCCATGGCCCCCGCCGGCGTTATGGAGCGCATCCGCGAGATGGCCGAGGCCATTCCCGCCGTCGCCCATAGCGAAACGATCTTTTCGGTCTGCCATCCGCAGGGCGCCGAACAGATCGCAAAAGCCGTTCGCAAAAGGCGGCTCGGCCGCGTAATCCTGGCCTCGTGCGTATGTTGTCCCTTGGAGTTCCAATGCATATCCTGCAACGACCAGAGAATGCGGGCGCGCATCCACCTGTTCGACCGCCTGGGGCTCCCGAGGAGCCACTTCGAGATGATTAACATCAGGGATCATATGGGCGTCGAAGAACAATCCGAGGATGAATTCTTCGAGAGGGCCCGGTACTTATTGCGGGCGGCATTCCTGCGCGCGCAGTATATGCGGCCTCTCCGACAGGGCATAACGGAGATCGGCAAAAACATCCTGGTTCTCGGCGGATCGGAAGTGGGAGTGAGCTGTGCGATGAACCTTGCCCACCAGGGCTTCCGTGTCCGACTTGTACACCGGTGCACAATCGCCGGCGGAGACGAGGCGCCCGAATCCATCCGAAAAAGGCCGGTAAATCCGGGCCGGGGTCAGGGTCTCACCAATATAGAAGAGGCCGAGATCGAGGAAATCGATGGGCATGCAGGTGATTTCAGGGTGGTGTTGACTACCGGAGGCGTTCGTCATCGATGGCAGCCGGATGCGATATGTCTGACTGACGAGAACATATTGCCGCTGTCTATACCTGAGGATACAGAAGGCCTGAAAAAACTTTACCGCTACAACTTCGCCTTCTTCCATACACCACAACTTGGACTGTATCGAGTGATGCCGAGGACGTTGAAGAGGGTGGGCGCCTTTGAAGCCGGCGTTGCGTTGGCCGCCCAGGTGGCAACCGCCACCGCCGAGGCATTTCTCAGAGACCATGAACTCAGCCCGCGAGTGGATCCCGAACTATGCCGGGGATGCGGGCGGTGCGCCGAGATATGTCCTTTCAACGCGATCAAGTTGGTGCCCTCTCATCATGGCATCTACACCGCGGAAGTGGTTCGCCACAACTGCGTCGGCTGCGGTGGATGCGTAGGCCGCTGCCCGGTGACGGCCCTGGACATTCCATATTTTTCGAACCGGTTGCTGAGAGAAATCCTCGAGGACACCCTGCACGGGATGAGGTGAAATGAAAGACATCAATCTGCTTGGTATCTGCTGCAACTGGAGTCCCTATGCGTGTTATAACGCCGCCGGGATGGCCCGCATGAAAACGCCGCCGAACTTCCGGCTTGTCCGGGTCATGTGCATCGGTCGGATCAATCAGGCGCTCATATTGAGTTCCTTCGAGTATGGGGCAGATGGGGTTATCCTGCTCGAATGTAAGGATGAAGATTGCCGCTACGGTCCCGGTCCCGAGGTCGGACATGTGAATGTGCAAAAGGTGCGCGACCTTCTGCATCTGATCGGGATTGGCCAGAAGAGGCTCGTGGAGCGCAGCTTCGCCACCCACGAAAAAAGCGAATTTGTTCAGGCTCTCTGGGAGTTTGCAGAACATATAGAGGCGATGGGGTCCAATCCCGCCAAACCTCGCCAGGAGAGGGAGGCATCGTGAGCGAAATCGATCAAAAGATCGATCAGATAATCCGAGAGAACTCTCTCTACCAGTGTCTTGAGTGCGGCAAGTGTTCGGCGTCCTGTCCGCGCCAGCTCGCGGGCAAGGAATATTCGCCGAGGCTGCTGGCGCACAAGCTCATCGCCGAACGGGAGGACGAGAGCTTTATCGAGAGTTCCGTGTGGGAATGCCTTACATGCGGCGTGTGCGAGGAGCGATGCCCTTCGGGAGTCGATATCAGTCACCTGATATTGGAAATGCGCACCCTGCTGGCCGGAACCAAGGGCCTCAAGGGATTCCGCTCCCATGACGGCGCGCTGCATTCGTGGATGAGGATGATGACGTCCCCGAACCTCGAGCAAAATCGGCTGGACTGGATCGATAAACGACTCAGAGTAAGTACTTCCGGCCCGATTGCTTTCTTTGCCGGGTGCGCCCCCTACTTCGACGTGTTCTTTTCAGGAATAGAAGTTGACACCTTATCCATTGCCCGCGACAGTATCCGGCTGCTCAATTTCCTGGGTATCGAGCCGGTGCTGCTCGCAAACGAACGATGCTGCGGGCACGACCTGCTCTGGACAGGCGACCGAGAAAATTTCGAAACCCTCTGCCGGCTGAACTATGACGAGTTCAAGGCCGCCGGAATCGAAGAGGTTGTCGTTACCTGCCCCGAGTGTTTCACCGTGCTCGGCCGCTATATGCCTGAAATAATATCCGGTTTTGATATAAAGGTGACGCTGCTTATCGATCTGTTGGAGCGGGAGTTCCGTAAAGGCGGGATGGCCTTCAAGTCATTCAAGCGGAGGGTGACCTTCCAGGATCCTTGCCGGCTGGCAAGGATGCCGGGACAAGGGTGCAACGGACCCCGCGAACTCCTTACCGAGATTCCCGACATCAAACTGCGCGAGATGGAGAACTCCGGACGAAGCTCGATCTGCTGCGGGAATAACGCATTCATAAATTGTGACATGTATTCGAAACGTGTCCAGGTGCAGAGGCTGCGGGAAGCAAAGGCGACCAGGGCGGATTTGCTCATCACCGCCTGCCCGAAGTGCATGATCCACCTGACATGTACGATGAGGGATCCCATCAGCAGAGGTTCGCTGGGCATGGAAATCAGGGATCTCGTTTCCGTATTAGCCGACCATATCGAATGGTCGGG
>CAYZZY010000064.1:0-12785 GCA_964482745.1 uncultured bacterium | reverse complement strand
GTTTCTAGCATGCGAGTGGAATGTCTTCCATATACTGTACATGCGTAACGGCTTTGTCAATATGTAGATCTACATTCAACAGAGTGTGAGACGAGAAAGTTTGGCGATCGGCTAAGCAAGGGGAAGAAATATCCAGTAAACTTCCGCTGACCGGATGTCGCCAATACAGACACCATGTCCGAAAATGGGTCATGACAACGAAATAATGATATTCGCAACGTGGCGTTTTTGCCGGTCATAGAGAAGGGTTTAGGGGAAAAGAAAATCCAAAATCTCAGGGGCTGTGCCGGCTCCCCATCGGGAGCATTGAGCAGCTCGTGCCGATATCAATCAATGCGGTGGCATCAGAACTAAGGAACCCCATTCCGTATTGACAATACAATGAGGAAGTGTACATGATCAGCAGATCCGCGGATGTATTGCTTATTAATATCAATCAGATGAAGCCACCGGTGACACCGGTGGCGATCGATTTCCTGGGCAGCATGCTGAAGGGTGAGGGGTATATCGTCAAATTTCTGGACCTGGCCTTTGAGACGGATATTGATTCGGCGTTGAAGAAGGCAATCGACAGGGATTTCCTTTTTGTCGGAATAACCGTCCGCAATATCGATGATTCGTTTTTCGCCACGCAGGATTTTTCGCTGGCAAAAGTGAGGCCGATTATCAAGAAAATCAGAAGCCTGACCTTAGCGCCTGTGGTTCTTGGCGGTGTCGGCTACTCGGTCTTCTCCGTGGCCGCTCTGGATTACTGCGCCGCAGACATGGGGATTCAGGGGGACGGCGAGGCGGCAATTGTCAGGCTCGCAGACGCGCTCTCGAATAAAGGCTCTTTTTCCGACATTCCGGGTCTTATATCCAAAAGCAACGGCCAATACACGAAGAATTCTCCGGTTCCGTTTGACCTTTCAACGATAGACCTGAGCGACCGCAGCACGGTAGACAACCTGAGATACTTCAATGAAGGCGGCATGGTCGGCTTTGAAACCAAGCGAGGGTGTGCGGCCTCCTGTTCATACTGTGCCGACGTCCTCGCCAAAGGGTCAATGTCCCGCCAACGAGATCCGAACCAGGTGGCGCGCGAAGTGAAGATGCTGGCCGATAAAGGTATCGATCACTTCCAGACCTGCGACAGCGAGTTCAATCTTCCTCACGAACACGCCTTGGCAGTGTGCCGCGCATTTATAAAGGCCGGACTTGGCGAAAGAGTGCGCTGGTATGCTTATATGACCCCGACCGGCTTCGACGAGGAACTCGCTTCGTTGATGAAGCGTTCCGGCTGCGTCGGCATCAACTTCGGCGCTGACCATTGCAATCCGACAATTCTGAAGGTACTGGGACGCGTTCACACGGCGGAATCAATCGAGGAGGCAGCGAGGCTCTGTCGCAAGCATGGAATCACTTGTATGTTCGACCTCCTTTTGGGCGCACCTGGGGAGACTCCCGAGACGCTTCACGAGGTCATTGATTTCATGAAACGAATCAATCCTTCCTGCGTGGGCGCGAGTTTGGGCGTCAGATTGTATCCCGGCACCTCGCTCTCTCGATTTCTTTCCGACAGAATACGGGAGAATGGACCGGGCATCCATGGCGTGACGTCTGACAACACTTCGCTGCTCCATCCAATATATTTCTTATCCCCTGAGATCGGGGAGGATGCGCATCAATTGCTGGTCGACCTCGTGGGCAACGACGAACGTTTTTTTGTAGCCTTGCCTGATGGCGGGGACGGAGATTTCAATTACAGAAACAATTCCGCTCTTTCCGAGGCGATCCGCGCCGGGGAAAGAGGGACATTCTGGGATATTCTCAGGCGCCTCATGATCAAGGAGAAATGCGCCTGAGCGGGGAACCACTTATGGTATACTGAATGTGTGAGCGGAGCGAAGACGACAATGCCGTGATAGGGAGACCTCCAGGAAGATGGCTAAACGTTGTGTCGTGACAGGAGTCGGAGTGGTATCTTCGGTGGGCAGCGGAAAAGACGCGTATTGGAAGTCGCTCACGGAAGGGAAGTCGGGAGTCTCTCGCATCACCTACTTCGATACAAGCGAGATCCCGGTGAGCGTCGCGGGTGAGGTAAAGGATTTCAATCCCGCCGATTATATTGATGAAGACCGTCTTTTTATGCTGGCAAGATGTACGCGTTTCGCAGTGGGCGCAGCCAAAATGGCCTTTGAAGATGCCGGCATTTCTCCTGAGAACACAGGCGCTTCGCGAGTGGGATTGTTCTCGGGACTTTCTTCGCCTCCGGCCGACGCCGTCGAAGATCAGATCTCCTATATACAGAATAATGAAGAGGGAATGGTCGCTCTACCTTACGGGCTTGTAGCGGTTTGCCCACACGCGCCCGCCATGGAGATCTCTCATCACCTGGGCTGCTTTGACACGATCTCGACCTTCACAACCGTGTGCACATCAGGCTCCAATGCGATAGGGGCGGGACTCAGGGATATTCGGGCCGGCCGAAAGGATATCGTGCTGGCGGGCGCCACAGAAACAACGATCGTTCTTTTCACATTCCTCGGCTTCGTCTCGGCTGGACTGCTTACCCTGGACTCCGATATGCCTCCCGAAAAAATCATGCGTCCCTTCGATAGGGATCGCAACTCCGGAGTCCTGGCGGAAGGAGCTGCATTCGTCGTGCTGGAAGAGCTTGAACATGCGAAAATGCGCGGGGCCCGCATATACGGGGAACTGAAGGGATACGCACTGCAGAACAAGTTTAGCGGCCCGAACTCGAGCAAGCGCACAATGGAAAGTGCAGCACGGGGCGCCCTGGCGGATGCCCGCACTCATCCGGATGAAGTGGATTATATCTCTGCGAATGGAACATCGACCGTGGTCCTGGATAGGGCGGAGACTCAGGCGCTGAAAGAAATATTCGGCGATTATGCGTATCGCCTGCCCATAAGCGCGATAAAATCGATGCTCGGTATTCCAAACTCCGCCATCGGTCCGATGCAATTGATCGCCGCGCTCTTATCGTTCCAGACGGATATTCTCCCGCCCACGATCAACTATGAGAATCCGGATCCGGAATGTGATCTTGACTACGTGCCCAATGTCGCGCGCATCAACAGGGTGAACACCACTCTCATAAATAACCACGGCCTGGACGGCGGCTCCGCAGCGCTGATCGTAAAAAGATATAATGACGATGGTAGGGGAAGTGGAAACGGGCTCATTGGATGACGGGCCGTTTCTTCCGGGTTGACGCTTGACGCACCCGAAACCGCTGTAGTTGTGAGGGCAAGAGCTGAATGGATCTCAGACTTCTAAGCACGCTTGCAACTGCTTTAGCCAACTTCATGCTGGGAACGTATGTCTTTTTCAGGAATCCCAGGAAAATCATCAACATCTCATTCAGCCTTTTCATTTTCAGTGCCGGATTATGGAGTCTGGCTCTTTTTATCATAGGAGTCGGGAAAGACATCGAGATGCTGAGATTTGCCGGGCATCTGTCCTTTTTTGCAGGCGCGCTTATCGCCTGCAATTTTCTTCTCTTCACATATGTTTTCCCTGATATTAGCGAAGGGCTTCCTCCCACGAGGGTGCTCTTGTGGATTTACATCCCCGGTACGATTATGGCGATAGCCGCGTGCACTCCCTTCATAATGGAGGATGTTACCTTTGTCGAAGCCGGAGTACGGCCGGTTTATGGCAACGGGATCTTTGTTTTCGCCGCATACTGTATCATGTGTCCGGCATGGGGCTTTTATCTGCTTGCGCGAAAATACGTAAGACGTCCCGGGCGCTTTGAAAGAGTCCAGCTCAAGTACACCTTCTGGGGGCTTCTTGTTTCCACAATCGGAATGTTGATTTTTGCCCTGGTGCTCCCGCTGGCCGGGATATCCCGTTATTCGACACCTTTTACACCGATAGTAACGATCGTGGGCATCGGCGCCATCGCTTATGCCATAGTCAGGCACCGCCTGATGGATCTGGGGATAGTGTTCAGGAATGTCCTCATACACGCCGGTATCGCCGTTATGCTGAGCATTCTTCTTCTTGTGTCCCTTTTTTTTATAAATCCGATTCTGAATCTTCCCCCGAAAGGCGCGGTCATCCTTGCAGCGATGTTCGCTGCAATCCTCGTCCAGCCGACGCGGCGCGTGGTGGAGACCCTCGTGGATAAATACTATTTCAGGGGCAGATATGACTATAAGGCCACGCTGACCGAGTTCAGCTCCTCGATGACGAAAATACTCGATCTGGAGGATTTGCAGAACCGTATCGTGCGGGAAGTTGCCTCCACGCTTCAGGTCAAGACCGCCTCACTCTTCCTGTCCGATCAGACAGAAAAAAAATGTACCGTCAGGGCCTCGATACCGGCGTCTGCGAGGGATTCAAATGGCGATATAGAGGCTGGCAGTATTATTATGGAAAGATTGGCCGGTGAACGCAATCTGCTTGTCAAAGAGGAACTCAGACGGCTCCTTTCTCCTTCCGCATTCGCGCCACTGAAGGAAGATTTTGAACGAATAGACGCCGAAGTGCTTATCCCCCTGATCTACAGGGATGAACTCATAGGGTTGCTTGCACTGGGCGAGAAACCGCTTGGCGACATCTATTCACCTGAGGACTTGAACCTGCTTGCGACCCTTGGAAACCAGGCGGCCGTTGCCCTTGAAAATGCGCAACTCCACCACACAATCACGATGCTCAAAATCCGCAACGAGAACATCCTGAAATACATGAGCAGCGGGGTGGTGGCTATCGACCGCAAGCAGGTAGTCAATACATGCAATGACAAGGCGCAGGAGATTCTGCGGATGCCGGCTCGAGGCGTTCTGAACCGGCGGATCGATGTTATCCCTTCGCCCCTGCGCGAGATACTTGCCGACACGCTGGACGGCAAGAAGCGGTTCTCCAACTATGCGGTGCAGCTTCTTTCCGAGCGCGGAGCGATTACCTATCTTAATGTGAGTACTTCCCTCATCAAGGGTGAAAAAGGCGACATCACCGGCGCACTGCTCGTGTTCAACGATCTCACCGAAATAAAACTCCTCGAAAGCGAGATGTGGCGGGCCGATAAGCTGGCTTCGCTCGGCACGCTCGCCGCAGGGATGGCTCACGAGATCAAAAACCCGCTGGTATCCATCAAGACCTTTGCGCAGCTTTTGCCGAGCAGGTTCGAGGACAAAGAGTTCCGGGATATGTTCTCTTCCATCACCGTGGGAGAAGTTGAACGTATCAACTCGATTGTGGAAAAACTTCTCGAATTTGGGCGACCTTCGGCTCCTGTATTCGAGCCAACGGATTTGGTCGAGATTATCCAGGAAGTGCTTCTGCTTCTGAATTCAGAAATTGGCAAACTCAATGTGACCGTAACCAAGAACTTCGAGGTTCAGTCTGCGCCGATAGTAGGTGATAAAGCCCAACTAAAACAGATCTTCCTCAACCTCTGCCTGAACGGGTTGCAGGCAATAGAGGCCGCCGGGAAACACGTCGGCGCCGAGCTTACGCTTACGATGGGTTATCGCAAGAGAAGACATCAAAGCGCCGAAGGGACCCCTCTCGATGAAGTCGCCCATATGTTCTACGGGACGGAGATAGCCGCGTCTGCCGACGACGCCGAGACCATCGTCATCAAGATCGCCGACAATGGGCGGGGTATCGGTCGGAAAGCGCTGGCGAAGATCTTTGATCCGTTCTTTACAACACGAGAGAAGGGGTTGGGTTTGGGATTGGCAGTCGTTCATGGCATCGTAAAGGAGCATTCTGGGAACATCTCTGTAGACAGCCGGGAAAACATTGGCACAGAGTTCACTCTTTCCCTCCCGGTGACGCAGCTCTTTGTAAAGGAGAAGGTATGAAATGAACGCGATTGTCGTTGCCTCGAGCGAGCACAGCATCCAGGAGGCGCTTCGGGTACTGCTGGGGGAAGCACACATCCTTGTGCCGGTCCGCACGCTCCCGCAGTTATTGAATGCGCTGGTCGAGCATCCGGTGGATATTGTCATTATCGATGAATTCCTGGAAAACACCGACTGCGTTTCCGTTTTCCAGCGCATGCGGACGCTTTCGCCCGACATAACATGCATTTTGCTCGCTGTCCAGACCGACACGGAAATGGCACGGGAGATAAGGGCAAAGGGAGTCTATGATATAGTTGCAAAACCCTTTGATAGGAACGCCCTTTTGGCCGCGGTAGATCGAGCGATCGAGAGGTCCCATCTCAGGCAGAGGCTCGCAGCGGCCGAACGCGCACAGGCGCAGACATCCCCCCTGCCCGCCATACCTGGAATGCCCAATGGCGAAGCCTCGCTTGCCCACCCGCGCGAATTGCAGGATTCGCTGCGCAAATTTCTCAAGGCGGTTTCCGATGTCCTTCTGCCCGAAAAACTCCATGCGCCGATTCTGGATGCCGTGGTCGAGATGTTCGCAATCAACAAGGCCGCGCTGCTTCTCCATGACGAAAAGAGCCAGCAGATGCGAATGAAAGCGGCGGTCGGTCTCGTCTCGGCTGTCCTTAACGGGTACGGGATGATTCCATGGACCGGCATGATCTCCTGGTTGAGGAAAAACGACCGGATATTGAACCTTGATGATCCGGAACTCCAGGTGTATTCGGAGGAAATGCTGGGAATAAAGAAAGAACTCGATCTGCTTCAGGGTCGAATATGCGTCCCGCTGGTTGTAAGAGGCAGACTGATGGGCGTACTGATCCTTGGGAGGAAAGTTACCGGCAGGCGGCTTTCCGATTCGGAACTCGAGTTTCTCTACCTTCTCTCCCAGCAAATTGCCGCGATAATAGAAAACGCCAAGCAACAACGGGCGGTTTTCGTACAGAAAGAAAGATTCGAGGAGATTCTTCAAGGTGTCACGTCGGGCCTGTTGGCAACGGACTCCGAGGGGCGCCTGACGATATTCAACAAGGCCGCCGAGCAAATCCTGGGGTTAGAGGCTGCCGAGATTATGGGGCAGAGCGTGCAACGAATTGGCTCGCTCTTCGCCGATATGGTATTCAGGACGCTGTGTGAAGGAAAATCGTTCCATCGTCATGAGATGGTCTACCCGCCGACCAAAGCGCTTCTGGGGATAAGCACGTCGCTGCTGACCGATTCCGAAGGGAAGCCTATCGGAGCGGCGGCCCTGTTCACGGACCTTTCGACCGTCAAAAAGCCCGCCGGCGACACGGACGATACGTGGGAGCGCTGCGCGCTTTGTCTGGCCCAGGAAATAAAGAATCCGCTGGTTGCCATCCGGACGTTCACGCAACTGTTCCCCGAGAGCTATGCTGATGAGAAGTTTCGCGATGAGTTCTCCGGGATAGCAATCAAGGAAATCGACAAACTCGACGGAATAGTGGAGCGTCTCCTGCGGTTTTCTCAGCCGCTGGAAATAAAGCCGGAGACAGAGGACATCAATTCCTTGCTGGAAGAAGAGATCGACCGTATAGTCGAAAAGGCGAAAGCCCAAAAAGTGAGCGTGAAGAGGGAATTCGGAACAACCAATGGCCGTCTCCTGTTTGACTGGAAACTTCTCAAGGAGGCGCTTGGTCAGATTTTCCACAATGCGCTCGAAGCCATGCCTTCCGGAGGCACGCTCACCGTATCCACCGTAACGAGGGATTACCCGTCTTCTACACGTGATGGCGACGAGAACGGCATCACGCCCGGCCCGGTGACGGAAATCTCTATCGACGATACAGGTGTGGGCATAGCTCCCGAGGAGATGCCAACCCTCTTCAAACCATTCCATACCAGCAAGGTGAAAGGAATGGGGCTGGGCCTGTCAATTTCACGCCGAATAGTGCGGGGACACCACGGAGACATTACCGTCTCCAGCGAATCAAACAAAGGAACATCTGTAAAGGTAATATTGCCCCAGGGAGTTGCACAAAATGTCTAAGATTCTTGTGGTTGACGATGAACTGGCCGTACGCGAATCGCTGCGCATCATCTTGAAAGACGCATACTCAGTCGAGATGAGGGACACGGCAGAGGCGGGACTCGAATATCTGAAGAACAACGAGGTCGACCTGGTTTTTCTCGACATCCTGATGCCCGGCATGTCGGGACTTGACGCGCTCAAGATAATTAAGTCGCAGGGCGGTTCGCCCGAAGTCGTCATGGTCACCGCCACACGGACAGTCAAAAATGCCGTCGAGGCCATGAAACACGGAGCCTTCGAATATGTCTGCAAACCATTCGACGTCGAGGAGATAAAGCTCATTGCCGATCGCGGGGTTGAAAACCGCAGCCTTGTGAAGGAATGCGCCTCGCTGAAGAAACAGATGGAGGAAAGTAAGGAGCGCTTCTACAAACAACTCGAGGACAAGGTGCGCGAGCGAACAAGCGAGCTGGAAGAAGCCAACCAGAAACTTCGAGATACCCATGAACAACTGGTCCGGTCAGAAAAACTTGCCTCCCTTGGAGAGTTGGTCGCAGGGGTCGCGCACGAACTCAACAACAAGCTGCTGCCGGTGCTGGCTTATTCACAACTGCTGAAAGAGCAGAACTTTCCGGATGACATCCGTCGGTTTGTAGAAACAATTGAGAAATCGGCGGAGGGCGCCTCGTCGGTCGTGAGTTCTCTCCTGAATTTCGCGCGCCCATCAAGTTCCACGCGCGAACCGGTCGATCTGAATGGGACGATGCGCGATACCCTTGCGCTGCTTGATTACAAGATTCGGTCGAGCAACATGGTCCTGGATGCCAAGCTTGACGACAACAGCCCGCTCACCATGGCCGATGAGAAGCAGATTGCCCAAGTGTTCCTCAACATCATAAACAATGCCCTTCAGGCAATGGAGCCGATGGGAGGCAATCTCACGATACGCTCAAAGCGAAAGAGCGGCGACATAGTGTTCACGATCTCGGACACTGGCTGCGGGATACAGAAAGATCACCTGTTGAAAGTGTTTGATCCTTTCTTCTCGACGAAGGGGGGCGGCGGCACCGGTCTCGGCCTGAGTGTCTCCCATGGACTGATTCGGGCCCACAACGGTGACATCACTATTCAGAGCACCGTGGGCAGAGGCACAACGTTCACGATAAGGCTGCCGATAACCGACACCGTAACAAAGGAAGAGGCCATGCCGGATATTTCCCCCGCTCAAACGGGAGGAAAACGGTGTCGAATACTCGTGGCGGAGGACGACCCTGATTGTCGTTCCGCCACCAGTGACATTCTCAAGGCGGAACACGATGTCACGGCGGTCGAAAACGGACAAGAAGCGATGGCCAGGCTTGTCGAGGAGAATTTCGACCTGATTGTTATCGACTGCAGAATGCCGGGCCTCAATGGAATTGAACTCTACAAGTGGTTACTTGACAACAGGGCAGAACTTCAAAGAAGAGTCATCTTTATGACCGGCGATATCTTCTTGCCGGAAATAAAGGCTTTCCTTGAAACGACAGGATGCCAGTACATCGCCAAACCATTCGCAATGGGAGACCTTAAGCGAGCTGTCAGTCTGGCCCTCTCGAACACATAACTCCTAATGCAAATATTCCGCTCTTTAGCGATTTTCGTCGCCAGGCGCCCCATAATTGTTCTCGTATTATCTCTTATACTCACCCTCTTCCTTGCCGCAGGCATACCCAATCTCAAAATGCGCTCTCTTTTCGAGGGTGACCTCCCTCCGGACGATCCTGTCCTCATGGCAAATGAGAGATGTTCCTTCTATTTCGGCAAAGATGAGTCCGCGTACATCGCCCTTGTAAATGACACGATCTACCGGCCGGCTACGCTGGCGAAAATAGCGGCGATTACGGATGAACTCAATTCTTTGGACCACGTACTGGAGAAGGAAACCCTCAGCCTTGCGACCGTCAGAAAAGTGAAATGGCGAGAATGGGGCCTCGATGTCAGCAAATACCTTGATCCTCTTCCTCATACGGAGGACGAGGTCGAAAAACTGAGACAGGACATTCGATTTGATAGCGATGTCTATGGCCGCCTCGTGTCATCGGACGAGACCGCCACCGTCATGGCCGTGAGGCTCAGCCCGGGGTACGACCCTGCCCAATTGTATCAGTCGTTCAGGGCAATTGTCGATAAATATTCCGGCCCGGAAAAGATTTATCCTTTTGGCACCCAGATAATGAGCGAGGAAGCCAACATCGGCATCAGACACGACGCAAGAACCCTGGGGCCGGCGGCGCTTCTGCTGATGGCGGGCGGTATCTTCCTCTTTTTTCGCTCGTTCAGGCTCACGCTAGCGCCGGTACTCATGATTATCATGAGCATCGTGTGGGCCTTGGGAATAATGTACTATCTCGGCTTCCGCCTCTCCATGCTGAGCCCATCCATTCCCGCAGTCCTCATTGCGCTGGGAAGTTCGTATATGATCCATGTGATCTATAGCTGCACTGAGGAGGGCGACACGAGCGACCCAACTGAGCGCGTGATGGAAGGCGTAAGAAAGATCGGCGCCCCCATAGCGCTTGCGGCATTCACGTCAATGGTCGGATTCGCCACGCTTGTCGTATTCAGGGTGCTCTCAATACGGGAATTCGGAATCTGCGTTGCGTTCGGTGTCGGATTTGCCGCAGTTCTCTCGCTGACCCTGCTGCCGTCGGTTATGGTTTTGCAGAAAGGGCTTTTCGCGGGGGGGCGCCGAAAAACGTTTGCCTTTCTTGACCGCGTGCTTCGGGGGCTGTCTTCTCTCGGAATGAGGCACAAGTACCTGGTCGCCGGCGCCGGAGTCGTTCTTGTTGTCTATTCCCTGAGCGGTATTGTGAAAATCAAAGTCGGCTCGGCGCCGGAAGAAATCTTCCCCCCGAATCACAGGGCGCGCGAGGTCGTGTCGCTTTTCATCGACAAGTTCCACGGTCCTTATACTTTCAACGTGATGTTCACAGCGGGGGAACAGGATGGGCTGAAGTCGCCGGAGATACTGGAACGGATAGATAAATTCCAGAAGTTCGCCGAGGAAATACCCAAGGTCAAGCATGCCTCTTCAATCGTTAATATCATTAAACGGATGAACCGTGTAGTGAATGAAGATGACCCTGACTTCTACAGGGTTCCAGACAGCAGGGAACTGGTCGCCCAATTGATCCTTCTCCACTCGCTCGCGCAGGACCCGGTGCAATTCGAAAAAATGCTGGACTATGACTTCCAGAGGTGCAAAGTAACGATTACCACGTCAATCATCGATACCGCGGAAATTGAGGAACTCTACCGGCATCTCACCGACTATTGCGCCCGAAATCTGGATGGCGTCACCGCCGACTTTGGCGGCAGAGGGCTGGTGTGGATGGCGCAGAACCATTACATCATCGTCGGCAAGATTATCACTATTATTGCAAACACGTTTCTTATCTGGACGATCTGCGCAGTCGCTTTCCGCTCTGTAAGGCTCGGATTCATAAGCATTCTTCCGCTCTCGCTGGCAACCATGGCGACGTTTGGGTTGATGGGCCACTCCGGAATCAGGCTCGATATCGCGACTGCGGTCATTACCGGTATTTCGGTGGGGGTGGGCGTGGATTTTGCAATTCACTTAATCGCCAGGCTGAGACGTCAATCCCTGCAAACCGACAGGATCGAGGAGGCGATGGAAACCAGCATGATCGAGGCCGGGCGCGCTATCATTTTTGATGCCACCTCGAATACCCTTGGATTCATAGTGTTCATATTCTCCGGCTTCATGCCGGTACGGACCCTCGGTGTGCTCATATGTTTCACGATGGTGAGCTGCGTTGTCCTGACGCTGATAGTTATTCCCGCTTTCATCGCGCTCGTTCCCGTTCCCTTCAGGCACTCCGGGAAAAAGACCGTCTTCTTGCGAGGCGGACAGTTGGATGACGAGGCTGCGCTCTGTGAGAGCGAAAAGACGGAATAGGAGTGAGTCCTTCCCGGATGCGCCCAAGCTGCGCTTAGACTCCCCATACTCCCGCAATCGGATGTTTGCAGTGTTTGCATGCGCCGTTTTCGATGGCGACGTCGACAATACTGTAACCCATCCGGTGCACGACAACCTTCTTGCACTCAGGGCAATAGGTCGACTCTCCTTCATGGCCCGGCACATTGCCCGCATACGCATAGTTGAGGCCGGCGCTCATGGCGATCTCCCGGGCTCTCGTGAGCGTGGAGATGGGGGTCGGCGGCAGGTTCTTGATCTTGTAGGTGGGGTGAAATCTGGAAAAGTGAATAGGCACGTCGGGTCCGAGTTCATCGTGGACCCATGTGCACATCTGCTTGATCTCTTGCTCGCTGTCATTAAGCGTCGGGATCGTCAACACGACTATCTCGAACCACATCCCCTTTTTCTTCAATAGCTGTAGAGTATCCAGAACAGGTTGCAGTTTGCCGCTGCACGTGTCGACATAAAAATCTTCGGTGAACGCTTTCAGATCGATCTTGACGGCGCTCAAATGCTCGCACAGCTCGGACATGGGAGCTTCCTTAATGTAGCCGTTTGAGATCATCACGCTCTTCACGCTCTTCTTCTTCGCCAGCTTTGCGGTCTCCAACATGTACTCATAGAAAATGACCGGCTCGGTATAGGTAAACGCAATGGACTCGATGCCGTGCATTTTCGCGTCCCGCACGAGCCGCGCGGGCGGGAGGTTTATGCTCCTTATCTGCTCCGGCCTGAATTGGGAAATCTCCCAGTTCTGGCAGAATTTGCATTCGATATTGCAGCCTGCGGTGGCAATCGAGAATGCTTTTGTGCCGGGCAGGAAATGGAAAAGCGGTTTCTTTTCGATCGGATCGATGTTCGCCGAGCATGCGCGTCCGTAGACTAAT
This sequence comes from uncultured bacterium, assembly GCA_964482745.1. Lineage (GTDB taxonomy): Bacteria > Abyssobacteria > SURF-5 > SURF-5 > SURF-5 > CAYZZY01. The sequence continues at coordinate 77 of CAYZZY010000064.1, read as the reverse complement.
GTCATGTAGGTCCCGTCCATGTTCTCGCGCACGCCGCAGTATCCCCGCTCTTTGGGCGCAATCTTGCAGGCACGAGG
>CAYZZY010000063.1:9875-12854 GCA_964482745.1 uncultured bacterium | reverse complement strand
ACACGACGGCCTTCGACCATGACCGGCTCCAGGAGGATATGGAGCAAGTTGTAGAATTCGCCACACACATGAATGAAAGAATGCCTGTACCCTTCGGCCGGAAATTTAAGGAAGTGGACACAGAGCGAATCGCAATCATGGGGCACTCCATGGGCGGCGGCGCGGTCGTGAACTACGGGGTCCATCATCCAGATATCGATGCCACCATACCCATCTCCGGCGTCAGCGCCGGGGTCACAAAGATGCTTCCAAAAAACCTGTTCATCATTTATGCCGAGAACGATCCGCCGGACCTTCATCAGGCAGCCTGGCAAATGCTGGACGGCGCCACCGAGGAAGAACAGCAATCGGTCGCCGACACGACCTACGGTTCCTTTGAACGCGGTTCTGCCCGCCGGCTGAGCATGGTCGAGAAGACGGATCATATCACAATCCTGTTCTCTCCGGAAGCCCACGATCAGATCCTGGATTGGCTGCACCAGGTATGGGATCTGCCGCCCGGACAGGTGAAGTCGTCCGACCCCAGGCTGGCATGGATGGGCCTGATGTATCTATTCTCATTCCTCCTGTTCCTGTGTTGCTGCTATGGACTGTCGTGGTACCTGCCCTCGATCTCGAAGAGGACCGGCCGGGAAACTCTTCTCAATATGGCTGCCTTTGCGGTTGTGTGTTTCCTCGCTCTCTTTGTGCTCATGCTGGCGCCGCCCCTGTCGTTTCTTCCGATGCCGATAGGGGATTATCTCATCTCCTACTTCTTCGTCGTGGGGGTCATCTTCTTCATCGTGGCCTCGCGAAGGGGCAACATCAACCTCGCCGTCTTCAAGCCGGTTTGGGCCAGGACGCTTTGTGCTGCATTTGTGCTTTTCCTCGTCGTGTACTGCACCTTCGGGATGATCACGACGGAAGTATGGTTTCGCCAGCTCTTCACCGGTCAGAGGCTTCTCTGGGCTCTGGTGATTGCGCCCTTGCTCCTGCCGTTCTTCGTGGCCTTTGAGGCGTCGTTCAAACGCGGGAACACGCCGGTAGCTCTGGCGGCGTCGCTGGCGGGGATACTCATTGCTCTCGGCATGCTCGTGGTCGGTATCGGGATTCATGTCACTGACAGCTTCATCATGCTGATCATTATCCCGATGGTCATCTATAACGTCATCTATCAGTTGCTTTCGGTATATATGTACCACCTGAGCAGGAACTATCTCGCAACAGCCCTGTTCCACACGATGGTCATGGCCTGGCAACTTGCAGTCCTGTTTCCCATAAGCTGACACGTTGCGGGCGGCCATATGGCCGCCGGGAAAAGCGGGAAACAGAAACCTTTTTTTGCCACAGAGATCACCGAGGACACGGAGATAAAGAAGAAGAAAATCTCTCTGAGATCTCTGCGCCCTCTGCGGCTGGGATGAATCTTAGGGCTTACTTTTGCGGTGGAGGAAGAAAAGGGCGCACAGCCGTGCGTCCCTACATTCTTTGTGGTTCTTCGTGTGTTTCGTGGAGATCCTTTGGTTTTTTTTCGTGCAATTCTTGGTTGGATGGTCTTTGGGCGGTTCGCGAACCGCCCCTGCAAAATCCGTGATAATCCGCAGTGAGGAATTTACGTTCATCGGCGATTATCAGCGGTTCGAGACCTTGTTCTGACTCGATTGAAGGGTGTGCATATTCCTTGACAAAGAAAAGCCCTGATGGCTATACTAGGGTTCGAACATACCCGGCCTGTAATTCAAATAAGTTCCCGGCATGAAGGCACGAATCCCATGATTATTGTGATGAAACAGGGCGCACCCGAAGCCGACCTGCAGCACGTCGTCGAGGTGATCGAGAAACTCGGTTACAAAGCGCACCTTATTCGCGGCGTCGAACGAACGGTTGTCGGCGCGGTCGGTGATGAGCGCGATAAGACGCGTCTCGAATCGCTCAAGACGCTTGCGGGAGTCGATGACGTCGTTCCCATCCTGAAGCCGTTCAAGCTTGTAAGTCGCGAACTCAAGCCTGAGGCAACGATAGTAGATGCCGACGGCGTCAAGATCGGAGGCCGCGAGATCCAGGTCATGGCGGGGCCGTGCAGCGTCGAGTCGCGCGAGCAGATACTTGAGATTGCCGACGTAATAAAAGACGGCGGCGCAAAAATCCTTCGGGGAGGCGCTTTCAAACCCCGCACCTCGCCCTACAGCTTTCAAGGGCTGGAGGAAGAAGGACTCAAACTGCTGGCCGAGGCGAGGGAACGAACAGGGCTGAAAATAATCACCGAGGTGATGGACCGCCACAACGTCGAACTGGTGGCCGAATACGCGGACATCCTGCAGGTAGGCGCCCGCAACATGCAGAATTTCGCGCTCTTGAAAAGCCTCGGACAAATCAAAAAACCGGTATTCCTGAAGCGGGGCATGATGTCCACGATTCAGGAATTTCTCATGTCGGCCGAGTACATCATGTCGGAGGGCAATTACGAGGTGATCCTCTGCGAGCGCGGCATCCGCACCTTCGAGACTGCAACGAGGAGCACGCTCGACCTCAGCGCCGTGCCGGTCATCAAGCAGTTGACGCACCTGCCGATCATCGTGGACCCCAGCCACGGAACCGGACGCTGGGATCTGATCTTGCCCATGTCCAAGGCCGCGATCGCTGCCGGCGCCGACGGCCTGATGATCGAAGTCCATCCGAAACCGGAGGAGGCGTTCTCCGACGGGTACCAATCCCTCATCCCCAAGCGCTACCATACGTTGATGACGGAGATCAAGCCGCTCGTCGCCGCCATGGGCAGAACAGTGACCTGATCCGTGAGGAATACATGCAAGAACATGATGACATAAAAAAGCCCGCAGATGAGGGAATCGAGGACGATCCCGAAATAACGGCGCCCGAATCTGAACAGGCGATAGTAGAAACGCCCGTGGAAGAGGTTCCCGACTCTTCGTCGATGCCGGAAGACACAGACGAGGCGGGCGATGCCGGCGCGGCAGCTTCAACCGAGGAGGAAGAAGC
>CAYZZY010000063.1:0-9775 GCA_964482745.1 uncultured bacterium | reverse complement strand
CCGAGGAGGAAGAAGCTCCGGTTGAGGCGGTCTCCGAACTGATCCCGGATGAGGCTCTGGAGCCGGACGAGGAAAGCGAAGAGAGCGATCCCGACATTGCGGACCCGGCTGCCGAGGAAACAGGAGAAGAGTCTCCGGACGAAGAGGCTCTCGAACCATCCCCCGATGCCTCACAGTTATCGGATGAAAAACTGTCATCGATCATCCAGGTTCTCCTCCTGGTAAGCGACAAGCCTTTGCAGATCTCCAGAATCAGGAACGTCATTGAAGGCATCGACGCGAAGAAAATCAAGGAACTTGTCGCAGGGATACAGCAAAAATTGACCGACCAGGGTTTTCCTTTCCAGGTGCGTGAGGTGGGCGGCGGATATGTGCTTTCCTCACTCCCGGATTACGCGCAGTGGGTTCGCAAACTCATTGCGCCAAAGCTGAAGACGGCGAAGCTTTCGCAGCCGGCGCTTGAAACTCTTGCGGTGATAGCGTACAAGCAGCCGGTCTCCCGCGGCGAGATAGAGGCCATAAGAGGAGTCAACGTCGATAGCACGGTCAGGACCCTTATCGATAAACATCTTGTCGAAATCGTCGGTTATAAGGACGTCATCGGAAAGCCCGCAACCTATGGAACCACAAACGAATTTCTGCTCCACTTCGGGCTCAATTCATTGAGCGATCTGCCCTCCATCGACGAACTCCGTCGCCTGAACGCCGAATCATGAGACTACAACACTTTCTTGCGCTCGCGGGGGTTGCCTCGCGACGGCGATCCGAGGAACTGATAACCGCCGGACACGTCAGTGTCAATGGACAGGTCGTGACGAAACTCGGAACGAAGGTCGTCCCCGAGCGCGACGTGATCGAGGTCGACGGAAAACGCGCCGAAAGCGAAAAGAAAATCTGCGTTCTCCTGAACAAACCGCGCGGCTACCTCAGTTCGGTCACCGACGCGAGAGGCCGCCGCACGGTGGGCGATCTGGTGAGCGACCTGTCCCTGCGGTTGTATCCAGTCGGCAGGCTCGACAAGGATACCGCGGGCGTCCTCCTGATGACCAACGACGGCGCGCTCTGCCACCGCCTCACGCATCCACGATTCGGCGTCGAGAAAATTTATCACGTGCGGGTGACGGGAACACCCTCGATAACTGCCCTGCGAAAACTACGGCACGGAGTGGACATCGGAGAGGCAACAACGTCGCCCGCGCAGGTCAAGCTCATTGGATCGCAACAGGGCCGCTCGACGCTGGAGATTATTGTGCACGAAGGCAGAAAAAGGCAGATAAAGAAAATGTGCGAGGCAGTCGGATATCCGGTCGTCGGACTCACCCGGGTGGAATTCGGCGGTTTGCGGGTTGGCAGGCTGAAAACCGGCGAATATCGCCTTCTCTCGGCCCGGGAAGTGGCGCAACTGAAACGACAGGTATCGCTGAATCCTAAGTAACCTTATCATATTACTTATCTAGTAGCCCCCGCCTACACGCAAACCTGTAAAAACACCCATCCGCTGACAAGATGTAACTCTATATATTGCAAATAGATAAGATATAAATAACCGTCGAAGGACGAATGCGCAATTTCCCCGCCCTGCGCTTGCAGGGTCGGAAAAGGTGTGGTATAATTATGTCAAGCTATGAAGACAAATTCGTAGCGAACCTCTCTTCATCGGGCTGGGTGTTAGGGGTGACACTCAGCCCGCTCTCCTTTTGGGTCCTGATCGGTCGAAATCAGCCGAGAATCTTCTCCACGTCGATTTGCCAGCCGGCACTCATGCCGCCGTCGACAACCAGCGCATGGCCGTTGATATACGAGGATTCGTCGGAAGCCAGGAAGACGGCGCAGTGGGCTACTTCCTCGGGCTTGCCGAGTCGGCCGGCCGGGCATAAGTCGAGAATGCTCCTGTTTACTTCCTCGGCGCCGGGCATCGACATTATGGCTTCCACCATCGGTGTCGCAATGAAGCCGGGGCAGATGCAGTTGGCGCGTATGTTCTTTTGGCCGTAGTCCATTGCCGTGTTCTTCGTCAGCAGAACAACGCCGCCTTTTGAAGCGTTATAGGCGGCCAGGCCGCCCGCGCCCATGATTCCGGCGACCGAGGCCATATTGATGATGGCGCCGCCGCCTTGTTCAATCATCTTCGGGACGGCGTACTTGGTCCCGAGAAAGACACCTTTCAGGTTTATTGACATCAGCCGGTCCCACATTTCCTCTTCCGTGTCTGCAAGCCGCTGAAACACTTCGATTCCGGCATTGTTCACCATGACGTCAATTCTGCCGAAGCGTTCGATCGTTTTGTCGACGAGATTCTTGACGGAATCCGATAGGGCGACGTCTGTCTCGACAAAGAACGCCTCGCCTTGCAGCGCCTCGATCTGGTTCGCCGTTTCCTCGCCGCCTCCCACATTAATGTCTGCCAGCGCCTGCCTGGCGCCTTCACGCGCAAAGGTGAGCGCTATAGCCTTCCCGATCCCGGAGGCGGCGCCCGTTACAACCGCTACTTTGCCCTTCAGCCTCATGAGTGCTCCTTCCTGATTAGCCCGGATATGACATTCATTACACAGTGCGGCCCAGATACGGCTAATGGCTTTACCATCGTTGGAGTCTCCAAAATTAAGATCCTCACCATCGCGTCAACATGGTTTTGTTTTCATCGTCGATGATGTCCTGAACACGCTCGTATACGTCCCCGAATTTCTCGCCGGAATTCTGGAAATAGTGCACGAATCCGTCCACATTGGCCAGATGCAGCCCTCCGGCGAGTTGAAGGAGTTCGACGTGGACGAATGCCTCCTGGCCCGCGAGTGGATTGAACTTGGCCGGATCAACAAACACGTCGAAATAGCCCTTCATCGTCGCGAGCTGCCAGATGCTTGTCGGCTCCTTACAGGCGTCGTAGGTAAACCGCAGTCTGTCCTCATGATGCTCCTCGAGGAAATCGAGCTTCCGATGCAGGCTCGATATCGCCTTGCCGTGCGCCGGCAGCACGTGCGCGATATTTTCAAGTTTTCTCATGCCCTTAAGGGTCCTGAGATAGGCCACGAGGTCATCGGGATGCGGCGTGATGGGAGAAAGGAGCGTGTCGCCGCACAGCATCATCGCTTCTTTGCCGTCGTCGTCGTATACAAGAATGCTGATACCTCCGGGAGAATGGCCCGGGAAGTGGCGCACACAGATAGTGTCCTTTTCGAAACCATCGAGGTTGAGCCGCCCGTCGAACGCGATGGGACAGTCAACGCGAATGGAAAGGTCTGACTTTTCCGGGCTTATTGTCGCCTGTGAACGGCCTCCCATTTTCGGCATCGGCATGCCGATCGCCATGAGCTTGGGCCTTCTTTCGACCCAGAATTTGACCATGCCCCACGGATTGGATACCTGGTCCGTATCCGACACATGGATGGCCACCTTCGCGCCGGATAGCTCAACAAGTTTATTCCCGAGAAGATAATGATCAGGGTGCCCATGTGTGAGAACGATAAAATCAATATCCTTGACGTCGTGTCCGGTAAGCTTGATGCCGCTCAGAAGTTCCTGCTCGCTGTGATCGGCCGCCAGGGCCTGGACGTCGTCCGGGATTCGCTGGTTTCGCCAATAGTAGAATGAATTCTTCGCCAGATCGGTCGGCATTCCGGTATCCACCAGAATCAGCACATCATCCTCGATAAGATACAGGTGCGTGGGGCCGGGCCCGATCAGGTCGGGACAGAACGTGGTTATCTGGAACATCCGGCGTTTGCTGCCGAGCTTGTACTCGCGCACCCTGCCGGTTCCCATCGGTTGGCTCGCTATTTTTTTATTCGGCCTGAGTACTCTTCCTCGTGTTTCCATTATGTTTCCTTTTTCTCATCCAAAGGTGGTCGTGCATCGGCCCAGGGCATCAGTTTTTCGAACGCGGCGGCCATCCGGAGCACACCGGCGTCGTCATGCCGGCGGCCGACAATCTGGAGCCCCACGGGCAGGCCATCGCCAGTGAATCCGCACGGGACGGACGCTGCGGGCTGGCCGGTCAAATTGAACGGATACGTGAACGCCATCCAGCCGATCGGGGACAGGCGTTTTCCGGCAACCGTCTCAGGGGCCATCCTGCCGGCGGTGAATGCGGGCGTCGCCGTCACCGGAGTGAGCAGGAAATCAAATTTCTCGAAGATCTCCTGAGCCTTTGCATGGAACTCTTCCATCCGATACGTTGCCTGCAAATAATCCTTCGCCGAAAAACCTCCTCCTCTTTCAACGAGGGTTGCCAGTGATGGGTCCATCTTATCCTTCCATTTATCCAGTTGATTTCCAAGGGAGGCATGGTAGTCACAAAAGACCATTGTGGCAAATATCTCTTCGGGACATTCGAGGCCGGGATTGTATTCCCTGACCCTGCATCCGGCTTTCCGAAAAGCGCGCGCGGCCGCGGAGGTTATCTCAATAACTTCAGGCTCGACGGTGGCATAGCCCAGGTCCGGGCTCCATGCGACGCGTGTTCCGGCGAGGTCGCGCCTGAGGGCGCTGGAGAAAGTACCCGTTATCGGCGGAAGCGAGTTTCTGTCCCGGTCATCCGGGCCTGCGATGACATCCATCATTATGGCCGCGTCGGCGACCGTTCTCGTCAGCGGGCCGGTATGCGACAGTGTCTCCCATCCGGGGAATTTCGGATGGTGAGGCACACGGCCGAACGAGGGCTTGAGGCCGAAGACTCCCGAGAACGAAGCCGGGATACGAATGGAGCCGCCACCGTCGCTTCCCAATGCCAGCGGACAAAGTCCTGCTGCGACTGCCGCGGCAGCGCCGCCGCTCGAGCCTCCGGGTGTTTTCTCGAGGTTCCACGGGTTGCGCGTGATCCCGAACATGGGGTTGTCCGTAACCGCCTTGAACCCGAACTCAGGAGTGTTCGTCTTGCCGATGATGATCGCGCCCGCCTTCCGCAGTCGCGCCACGGCCGCTTCATCTTCCTCGGGAACAAAATGCTCGAAAATCCTGGACCCGCCGGTGGTGCGGATGCCCTTTGTGAAGATCAAATCCTTTATCGATACGGGGATGCCGCACAGAGGGCCCACATCTTGCTTTCGCCGGAAAGCGGATTCCGCCCTTTTCGCTTCCTTGCGTGCCTGTTCCGGCAGGAGAAGACAGAAGGCGTTGAGCTTTGGATCGAGTCGTTCGATTCGGGCGAAGATCGCGTCGACAACTTCCACGGGCGAGAGCTTTCCGCGCCGATACGCCGCGGCAAGCTTTTTCGCGCTCATATACCCTATTTCCTTGTTGGTCATTGGTCCTTCTCCTCAGAGAGGCCTTCGGGGACACGGAACCGGAATTAATTGGGGACACGATGAAGCATCATGTCCCCAATTAATTCCGAACCAAGAAATCCATGTCCCCGGAATTCCTGTACCCGATAACTCACGCGCGACATGACACTAGTGAACGCGCCTGTCCTCGCCCTTCCAGTATTTTTCGCGGAGTACGCGTTTCAGGACTTTCCCGCTGGGGTTGCGCGGGAGGGTGTCCATAAACTCGACGCTCTTTGGCTTTTTATAGCTTCCGAGGTTGGCCTTGCAGTATTCGATCAGCTCTTCCTCGGTGCATGTTGTTCCCGTCTTCAAGACGACCAGCGCCTTCACGCTTTCGCCCCACTCGCTGTCGGGAACGCCGATGACCGCCGCCTCCAGCACGGCCGGATGCGCGAACAGCACGTCCTCTATCTCGCGGGGATATACATTCAGGCCCCCGCTGATGATCATATCTTTCTTTCTGTCCACAATATAGATGAAACCGCCTTCGTCTACCGTTGCGAGGTCGCCCGTGTGCAGCCGGCCATCTTTCAACACTTCAGCCGTTGCCTCGGGCATCTTCCAGTACCCTTTCATGACGGTATCGCCTTTGACGGTCATTTCGCCGACCTCTCCCGGCTGCACTTCGCGCCCGGCCTCGTTCAGGACGCGTACATCGATTTCCGGAAGCCCTTTGCCGCAGGAGCCCAGGCGCCGGGTTTTCTCCTCCGGTCCTTCGACGACGTGGTCGGCATCCGGCAGAACGGTCAGCAGTCCGCCCTCGGCGCATCCAAAATCCTGCCAAAAGATCGGACCGATCTTCTCGATCGCCTTCTTCATCAGTTCAGGCGGCATCGGGGATGCCCCGTACGTGATCCTTTCAATGCTGGACAGGTCATACCGGTCGAACTCGGGGCAGTTCAGAATAAAGTTGATCATCACCGGCACAAGATGGATGTCAGTGATATGCTCTTTCTGTACGGTTTCAAGCACTTCGACAGGATTGAAATTGCGCAGAATAATCGTCCGACTGCCCGCGCATGAACAGATGGCATCCCAGCCGCCTCCGCTGAGCGCGTAGAATGGCGTTACCACGAGCGAACAGGTTTTCTCATCGATCCCGAAATTGTTGATGACCAGATCAACGAGCGCGGTCACGCTCCGCTGCGTATGCATCGCCCCTTTGGGCAGGCCGGTCGTTCCGCTCGTATAGAGCAGCCACGCAAGATCATCCGCCGCCGGAAGGGATACAGGCGGATCAGCCGGATTCTGTTTAAGCAGTTCCTCATAATCGAGCAAACCCTCGCCCTGCGTGTGTATGCCCACAAAATGCTGAACGGTGGTGAGGTCTTTCTTTATGGAATCGATAAGCAGCGAGTATTCATCCGACAACAGCAGCGCTTTCGCTTCTGAATCGTTAAGGATATAGGCGATTTCGCGAGGCGAGAGGCGGTAGTTGAGAGGCACGATCATGTATCCGCCGATCGCAACCGCCCAGAAGAGTTCGCGGTACTGGTGGCAGTTCTGAGAAAGGATTGCGACGCGATCGCCCTTTTGGATCCCGAGAGATCGAAGCGCGTTCATAAGTCGACAGACGCGGGAGAGCAATTCCTTGAAAGTGAAGGAATCCTGTTCGAATTTGACGGCGAGCTTGTCGGGATTGGCTTGCGCGACCTCAATCAGCCTCTCGGCTATCATTTTCGCGGTCATTGCGACGCTCCTCGAAGAAGGTGTTCTGCTGTAGATTCCGGATTGTCAGGAAATCTGCTCAATCTTTTGCAGGGGCATGGCGCGCCGTGCCCCTGCAGTCGTTTACGCGCCAAGTCTTTCAAGGACCTGTTCGGCCTCGTTCATTATGTCATCAACGATTTCGCCTGCGCTTTTCACTTCATGTATAAGCGCCGAGGACTGTCCCGCGGCGCAGGAGCCGATGTCGATCTTGCCGCGCAGGCGCGAGGCCTCGTACACATTTTCGCCGATGTATTCGCTGATCTTCCCTATTTGTATCGGAAACGGCTCGATTTCCTCTTCGCGTCGTTCCCATTCCGATGTCGTTTTGTTCTTGATGACTCGACAGGGTTTGCCTGTAAAGCATCGGGTTATTGTCGTGCCCTCGTCATCGATCTCGGCGATCTTGTTCTTGTAATTCATATGCGCGAACGCCTCTTTGCTTGCGACAAAGCGCGTGCCCAGCCATACGCCGACCGCTCCCATGGCGAGGGCCGCCACGAGTCCGCGCCCGTCTGCGATACCTCCGGCGGCAACGACAGGCTGCTCGATGCAGTCGATTACGGCGGGGACGACCGTGAACGTGCCCACACGGCCTGTGTGACCGCCGCCGTCGTATCCCTGGGCCACAATTATGTCCGCCCCTCCGGCTGCAACGCGCTTCGCGTTCTTTGTATTCCCGACAAGAGCGATCACCTTCATGCCCAGCTCATGCGCCTGCGGGACCACGGGAGCCGGATTCCCAAGTCCGGATGCGAGTATGGGAACACCCTCCTCGAAAACGATGTCTATCTGTTTCCTGACCTCGTCGGTGAACTCTTCGATTCTCGGATCGGCAGACGGTCTTCCATACGTGGCAAACAGGATGTCCACGCCAAAAGGCTTATCAGTCATATCCCTCGTTTTGTGGATTTCTTCACGCAACTCGTCGAGCGTGAGGAACGCGGCGCCGATGATGCCGAGCGCCCCGGTCTCTGAAACAGCGGCGGCAAGTTCGGATCTGGCCACAAATCCCATTCCGGCCTGGATTATCGGCTTCTCGATTCCCAACAGATCACAGAGCGGCGTCTTGAGTGCAGGATGCATCGCTTACCTCCCAAAGGTGTGATCGGGATACCGATCGCTGAAGCTCATTTCCCCTTGAATTCCGGTTTGCGCCTTTGCGTGAAAGCCATCAGACCTTCCACCACGTCTTCGCTGGCCAGACATCGCGCCATGTATTGGCGCAGATCGTCAAATTGTATGGCTCGCTCGTATTCAAAGCATTTGGAGAGCGTTTTTTTCATTCCTTCGAGCGAAAGCGGGGCGTTGCCGGCGATTTCCGCCGCGACTTCCGCCACGCGCCCTTCGAGTTCGGCAAGCGGTACCACTTCCTTGAGCGCCCCGAGCCGCAGCGCTTCGGCGGCGGGGACAAGTCTCCCCGTGTACAACATGTCTCGCGCGGCCGTGACCCCGACGGCGCTTATCAGTCTCTGCGCAAGCGGGAACGGCACCATCAGGCCGATTTTCGCGAGCGGCATGGCGAATCGGGCCGTGTCGGCAGCGATGAGAACGTCGCAATGCAGCGCCAGCTCGCAGCCGCCTGCGATGGCATAGCCGTTGACCATCGCAATAACAGGATACCGGAATTCCGTGATGCTATGCATTGCGACCTCGATGCCGATCTCTTCCCATGCGGTTGGATCGGTTACGGATTTACCGGACGACGCGAGTTCGGCGAGGTCGATCCCCGAGGAGAACGCTTTTTCGCCTGCGCCCCTGATGACCGCCAGGCGGATGTTGTCCTTCTCATTCAGGCCGCGCATGATCTCGGTGAATTGCTTCCACATATCGAGAGTGAATGAGTTGCGTTTGTCGGGACGATTGATGGTGATCGTGCAGATGTGGTCGTGCTCTTCGATAATAAAATTGTCGCTTGACATATTCATCCTCCCTTGCCGTATCTGCCGCGGATATATGGCATCCAGAATATTCGAGAACCTTCGGATTGGGTGAAACATACTTTATCACACAGTGAAGCAATGAGACAAGGGATGCACACCGCGGTATCGCCGCAATCAAAAGAGCAAAAACCCTCGAACCACGGATTTACACGGATTAACACGGAGAAAACAATCAAAGACTCTGTTATCCACAGATTGCGCAGATTCGCACAGATTATCACCGATTCTGTAGGGGCGCACGGCTGTGCGCCCAGAACAAGGAACAGGAAACCGGGAACCAGAAACCGAATATTTTCCCACGGAGAACACGGAGAAAAACAGAAACAAGGATTCAGAAACCGAAAACCTTTTTTATCCACAGATTCACACGGATATTCATTTCTCCAATTTCGCTCTTTACCCGGGGCCGACAGGCCCCTTGAGGTGACCACATATGACCGCATGTGACCGCATCTCCTCTTTCATCGCCGAATTCGATTTTGACCTGATATTGCTGTGTTTTTTCCACTTACCCGACCGCATAGACCGCATGGACGCATCTTTTGCATGTCTGCCCCTAATAAAAATCATTTGTTGCACTTTGCAACGCGCCCTGCCGCAGTGCGACCAGGTTTGGGCATATGCGGCCGGGTTTTGGCCGGCCCCGCATGGCGTCGCCGGAAAGGCCGAGGGCCGGAATTGCCTGATTTTCCGGGCCATTTCGGGGGCCACTCCAATTGCCTGCGGACAGGTAGACCGGCTAGACCGGGTTTTTTGCGCTTTTACGTTTACAGACAAAAGAGATGAGCCGAACCGCCCGCCTAGCTGCCCGCCTAGCTGCGAGGCTGGCGAGGCTGGCGAATGGACGCCAATGAACGCCAA
>CAYZZY010000062.1:0-12955 GCA_964482745.1 uncultured bacterium | reverse complement strand
TGGACCGTGCTCTTGATAGAGTCTAGCAAATGGTTTAAGAGTTTGTCAACGCCGATTTCGCCCTTATTGCGGAGACTCGGTGGACAATTTCTTGCAGGTAGCGAAATTTTTGCCCGCAGGTGCCGGAAGTGTACACTCCCTTTCGGTGAAGACAATGACAAAATCGTCGTCGAATATGTCCCTCTTTTGCCGATTTCCGAGCACCATCGGGAAAACAAAAAAGGAAGGATGGAAATTCAGAAATATGAAGAGCACATATAACCTGTTATAATTACATAGCTTACAATGACAAAGAATGTGCTTTCTTAATTCTTTGTGACGGAAATCGTCCGATGGTACGTTTTATGCTATTATTTCTGCAAAAATTTGCATGTAACGGGTTTTCCGAAGGGAGGAATCGTCAAATGAAGTGGACCAAGACTGTTTTAGGACTCATGGTTGCGCTGGTACTGGTCGGTGTTTTCACAGTGAACGCGATGGCGAAACAGGGAAATGCAGATTCGATAACTCTTTCCATAGATCGCACGCCGATGGGCCAGACCATATTCCATCCTGGCCGACATCACACAGCTCCGGCGACCGTGACGGTGCGTGACTTTATGATACGGGACTACACAGGTCTCCCAATCGAGGGTTTTGTCATGAAGACATGCTCGGGTCGCACGATGATTCCCCTCGAGACAGTGATGGAGATTCGTCTGAGCCGATGGAGTTCCAGGCGCACCGACGACATCTTTCTCATAGAAAATGTGGTTGAGGTCGAGATCGACCTGACCGACGGAACAACTCGTATTGGTTTGATGAATGCCGACTTCGGGACTGTAGAGGGACAGACCGAGTTGGGTGACTTCTTCCTTGGAGACCCTCTCTACGTTAGACACCTTCTGTTCAACCGTTAGGGGAAGGCGCAATGAAAACGCTCAAGATCGCCTCGGTATTTCTGGTAGCGCTGCTCTTGCTTGCCACCCTTGCACCGGGAACGGTGGCCGGGCAAACGGCAGACGACACAATCACAATCACCATCGATCGCAAAGTAATGGGCCAGACCATATTTCATCCCGGCCGAAGATTCACCCCATCGGAAACCCTTACAGTATCTGACTATGTAATCCGGGATTATACCGGCAGGCCGATAGAAGGTTTTATTGTACAAACCTCTTCGGGCCGGACAAGTATCCCCGTCCCATCAGTAAAGGAAATCCGCATAAGCAAATGGATTTCAAGAGGCACGGGCGATATCGAATTTGTGGAGAATGTCGCCGAAGCCGAATTTGACCTGATCGACGGCAGTACACATGCCCTCCTGATGAACGCTGATTTCGGAACAATCGAGGGACAGGTTGAAGACGACAGCTTTTTCCTGCCGGACCCGCTTACCGTCAGGCGGCTCGTGTTCAACCGGGCCGAAAAGGCCCCCGAGCCAAAACCAGAGCCCCCAAAGGTCGTAAAGGTCGCAGAGCCCGCTCCGCCGGCCGATAGTGACGGTGACGGAGTTCCGGATAGCAAGGATAAATGTCCGAATACGCCAAAGGGAGTAAAGGTGGATGAGGACGGCTGTCCGCCCGACAGCGACGGCGATGGAGTTGCCGACTACAAGGATAGATGTTCTGACACGCCCACGGGGGCGCCGGTCAATGCAGTCGGCTGCTGGACCATAAGAGGCATAAACTTCGACTACAATAAGTGGGATATCAAACCCCAATACCACGAATCGTTGGATGAGAATGTACGGGTGCTGGAAATGAATCCGACATTCAAAATCGAGATCCAGGGCCACACGGACAGCGTCGGTTCGCAGTCCTTTAATCTTCCACTCTCCGAGAAGAGGGCCGAATCGACAGAGGCCTACTTTGTCTCCGAGGGGATCAGCGCAGAGAGGATCTCCACGCGCGGATTCGGGAAATTAAGCCCCGTAGCGCCGAACAATACGGCAGAGGGACGAGCACAAAATCGGAGAATCGAGATAAAGATTCTCAGCAGATAGATTTCTTCTTCATGCAGTGCGGCCGGCCCGCTCCCCGGGCCGGCCTTCCTCCTTTGTGCTCCTCAAGTTTAATTATTCGACTTTTCAAACAGTATCTTCTGCAAGTTCCATAACCGCAAGATGCGAGCGGCGACGGGGACTGTCCCTATTTACGGAATCCCGCTTTTTGGATTCGTAGAATAGGGACTGTACCCAGAGCCGGTATTCTGATTGCGGCGATGCCGCGCCGTGCCGCCCCTTATTTTGCATAACATATTGATAATAAATACCTTCCATCATATAATGATGGTACCCGGTCCCCAAGGAAACTCGTGAGAAAGAGGTCCCTGGGGAATTGTAGAATCTGTGGGCAAAAGCGCATGGCTCAGGCTTTATCTTCAAATGGAATACATCCCTCTCATCTTCGGGAACCAAAAGCCACACAGAGCTTTACAACCGACATATCCACATGTTAGGATAGTTGTGTAGCATCTCTCGCACTTCAAGGGTCGGGGAGAATTGATGAAGAAGCAATCGCGCCCGCAGAGCGTCAACGGGGTTTCGCGCGTCCTTGTCATCGGTGACAAACCGCGCAGCCTCACAAAGGCAAAAAAAGTCCTCCGCGAGTCGGCAAAGAAGCATGGCGGCTCGTTGGAAATAATGAGCTGCAGCGATATCGAATCTGCCCGTGATTTCCTCACCTATTACCTCAACGGAATCCTGCTGAATCTCCCCGGCGCGAATGCCTCGGCCATAATGCCGGAACTCAAGAAACTCCGGCGCGTCTACAGCGGACGAATCGGCCTCATGAACGATGATCCCTCGGTTCCCCCGTACACATGGGGGCGCGTCGGCGGGGTGGACTTTTTCTGCGAGGATGCCGACTCTCTCGACCAGTTTGCCGACATGCTCCTGAAGCCGAGGCTCGGAAGAGGCAAGACGGCCTTGCTGCTCGAGGGTGGCGGAATTCTGGGCGGTTTCATCGAGTTCGGCGCTGTGAGGGCCCTTTACGATTTCGGAATCAAGGATTTCGACATCTATGTCGGAATCAGCGCAGGCGCCTTTGTGGCCGCATGCGCCGCAAACAAGATTCCCTGGAGGATGATGCTGGAGAGGCGCAGTCTCGAATGGGCCCAGGTCTACTATCCTAACGTCTCCGAATTCATCTCCAAGATGGCGTCGTTCGCCCCCAACCTCTTACGCGGCATAACAAAACTGTGGGGGGAACCGAACAAGGATATCCCGTTCTTTCTCTCCAGCTTCTTTGTCAGCAGCCTTCTTTCGGGGAAACGCATCAGGGGATTTCTCGAGAACGTGCTCGAAGAGGCCCACGGAACCAACAGTTTCACGGAACTGCGGGAAGAGGGGACGGAGTTGTATATAATCGCCACGGATCTCGACACGACCGAACGCCGGGCCTTCGGCGAAGTGGGCGATATGGAAGTGCCGATATCGCAGGCTGTTGAGGCCTCCATCGCCCTTCCGCTTACATACAGTCCGGTCAATATCGACGATCGGCATTATATCGACGGCGCGATCTGCAATGCCGCCAATCTGGACATCGCGGTCGAGAACGGTGCGGACCTTATCATTTGCGTCAACCCTCTTGTCCCGTTCGTAAACGAAAGAAGGGGGATACTGCACAAGCTCGGTCCGCTGGGGATACTCGAACAATCTTACCGGAGCATGCTGCATCAGATAGTGCTCCGGAAGATCGAACGATATAAGTCGGAAAATCCGATGGTGACCACCATCCTGATCGAGCCCGACCCAAAAGATCCTACGATGTTCCACAATCCGCTCAATGCCTCTCGCAAACTGATGGACCTCGCACTCGTCCACGGCTACCGCTCCACGCGGATGGCGATCGAGAAGCAGTTCGACTTCATCCAGAGATCCTTCCTTTATCATGGGGTCGAGATCCAACGCGAGCAAGTCGACGAGAAGCTCGAAGAGGCCGAACATTCCAGGCTCTCCATGAAATCGCGCAGGGTAATGATGGAGGATTAGGCAGCAGCCAGTCCCTGGCATTCTCGCGCGCGATCCCTTTAACATCTCCCCCTTGGCGCCATCCGCGCCCTCCGGCTTGCCTGAGGTATTTGCCTGCGGCACTTGCCTGAGGCGTCTGCTTGCGGCATGCGCACGCGGTATGCTAAAATTGAGTACGCTGGTTTATTTCAAAGGTTTTTTCTATGGAAAACGATACCCGCTACGAGCGGGAGCCGTACATATACACCGGAGAGGTCCTTTCCCCGCGGGAGCCTACACCATTCATCCCCCCTGAGCCGCCACGTCCCAAGATCAGGACCAACATAATCCTCTTTCTGTTAACGATCGTGACAACGACGCTCGCGGGCACCCTACTGGCAGAGGTCAACCCGGTCACCCATCCGCAGTTGATTTATAAGGGAATCCCTTTTTCTGCCACCCTTATGGCCATCTTGCTCTCGCATGAGCTTGGTCATTATCTTATGTCGCGCTGGCACAAAGTCGACGCAACACTCCCCTACTTTATTCCGGCGCCCACTTTCATCGGCACATTTGGCGCGATCATCAAGATTCGATCAAACGTTCCCGACCGGCGCGCTCTCCTCGACATAGGGGCGACCGGACCGATTGTCGGATTCATGGTCTCTATCCCCGCCATCATCATAGGGCTCAAACTGTCACAATCAATGCCCGGCACTTCGGATGGGGTCTCCTTTGGCACGTCGATCCTGCTCGAATTCATGGCACGACACATCTTCCCTTCGGTACCGGAAGGACATGTCATCAGCCTTCACCCAGTCGGTCTTGCCGGATGGCTCGGCTTGCTGGTAACAATGATGAACCTGTTACCCATGGGAATGATGGACGGCGGCCATATCGCATACGCCTTATTCGGAAAATGGCATCATCACATTTCTCGCGCGATGGTTGTGATATTGCTGTTCATGGGAATTTTCGGCTGGATCGGCTGGGCTGTGTGGGGGACGCTAAATCTTTTTTTCGGGCTGAAGCATCCGCCGCCGACATACCCCGAGATTCCGCTTGACCGAAAGCGAAAACTCGTCGGAGCGGTCGCGGTAATCATCCTTATCATCACCTTTGTTCCGATACCGTTTTCCATGCCATAGGGAAGCCGCTTGCGGCCTTCGAAAATTCGATCTGGTTTCCGCAAGCGTCCTGTAGGCGCGAATTTATTCGCATATTACGAAGATATTCTCTCTTTTCCTGTTGAATGGCTGCCAGAAGGTATTCTGTGAAATTAACATGAAACGACCGATTGACATACCGCCTTTCCTGGTGATGGAGGTGCTGGAGCGGGCACAGGAACTCGAACGGCAGGGGCGCAGCGTCATTCATCTCGAGGTCGGCGAACCTGATTTCCCAACGCCCGATTGCATCAAGGAGGCCGCGTCCCGCGCATTGCGCGACGGCGAGACGCACTATTCGGCAAGCGTGGGGATACTCCCGCTGCGCGAGGCCGTATGTGAATACTTCCACGCTAGGTACGGTGTCGACATAACACCCGACCGCGTTGTCGTCACATCCGGAACATCGCCCGGCATCCTTCTCGCCCTGTCATCGATGCTCGGTGAAGGGGACGAGGTGATCCTGCCCAATCCGCATTATGCCTGCTATCCCCAGTTCATAAACTACGTGGGAGGCGCCCCCGCATTTGTGGATGTCCGCGAGGAAACGGGCTTTGAGCTTGAGCCCGGGTCGATACGCGAACGGATCGGCCCCCGCTCGAAGGCAATTCTCATCAATTCGCCCGCCAACCCGACCGGCCACGTGATGGAGGGAAAGGTGATTGAGGAGATCGCCTCGATCGGCCCGACCGTTGTCTCCGACGAGATCTATCACGGGCTCGTCTACGAGGGGAAAGAGCACACGGTGCTCGAGTATACCGACGACGCCTTCGTGCTGAACGGATTCTCGAAACTCTACTCGATGACCGGCTGGCGGCTCGGCTACATCATAACCCCGATGAAATATCAGCGCCTGATCCAGAAGATGCAGCAGAACTTCTTCATCGCGGCCAACACCTTCGTGCAATGGGCCGGAATAGCCGCATTGAAAAAGGCGCAACCGGACGTGGACAGGATGGTCGCATGTTTTAACGAACGCAGAAAGTTGATCGTGCGGCGGATAAGGGAGATAGGGTTCAGCATCGCGAAAGAGCCGACCGGCGCGTTTTATGTCCTCGCAAACGCGAAGCGCTTCACCAACGATTCACTCAAGTTCGTGTTCGAAGTGCTGGAGAAGGCAAACGTCGGAATCGCGCCGGGCATTGACTTCGGCTCCAACGCCGAGGGCTTTGTCCGTTTGTCCTACGCGAACTCTCTTGAAAACATCGAAGAAGGCATGAACCGACTCGAACGCTATCTCGCAGAGCGAAAACGTTGATGGATCATGTGCTAAAGACGGCATCAAACGAATCGTCGTCTGAGGATTCTCATTCTTTGTGTCTTTGTGCCTTTGTGTTTAGATAATTCGATTTATACCTTCCACGGGTAGTCTCACCCGTGCTGCCGACATAGCACCTATGGAAAAAATGATCTAAGGAGCAGCAGATGGCCACATACGAGGTATCATTCGGAGATGAAAAGATCGGCTTCGATTTGCCGGAGGATTGGAGTGTTCTGACAAACGCCGTTCCCCGGGAGATAAGTCCGGACAAGGACGCACGCGCACTCTTCGAGGCAGCGCTCGCCAGTCCCGTCGACGCCCCGCACCTGGACAACATCGTGAAGGGCGCACGTTCGGCCGCCATTGTGATTGACGACGACACGCGGCCCACGCCAGTCAACCGGCTGCTGCCGCTGATTACGGATTATCTCACCTCGAATGGAATAGAGAAATCGAACATCAGCATCGTGATCGCCACGGGTACGCATCATCCGATGTCCGATGAGGCGATCCGGCAAAGGGTGGGTGACCGGGTTTTTGAGGATTTTAAGATTGTCAACCACGATTCACTTGCTGACGACCTCGTGGAAGTGGGAACATTGTCCACAGGTCAGATGCTGAAGATCAATCGCCTTGTGGCGGAGGCCGACGTGAAAATCGGGCTGGGATCGGCCATCCCGCACCCCGCTAACGGCTTTGGCGGCGGCCCGAAGCTTATCTTTCCCGGTATCAGCAACTACGACGCCATTCACCGCCACCACATCAGCAACTTCATCAAGCCGCATGCCTATGTCGGCAACCTGAAGGACAATGAGTTCTACGCCGGAATCCGTGAAGCCACCGCCATGGTCGATTTCGATTACCTTTTCAACTGCGTCCTTAATTACCGCGAAGAGGTCGTCGACCTCGTCTCGGGCAAACCGATTCCCGCATTCGAGCGTGCGGTCGAAATGACCATAGAGAACTGCGGATTCGCCATTGAGGAAAAGGCGGACATCACCATTCTTTCATGCTTCCCTTACGATGTGATTCCTCAGATATTCAAGCCCTTGCGGGCCGCATCGCTGACCACGAAGGAGGGCGGACTGATGCTGCTGGTGGCAAAGAACCTCGGACCACTGCCCGAAGGCTTGATGGCCATGCTGCAGTTCGCCGCCAACCAGGACAGCAACAAGTTGATGGCAAGCATGCTCGAAGGCAAGCTCACGAGCTACGGCGCGCCCCTGAACCTGAACTTCTACGTGCCCATCCTGCGAGCGCTGAAAGCGTTCCGATGTGTGGTCGTCACAACGGAGATTCCGGTCGACGCAATCGAGGGAATGGGACTTACACGTTTCGATGATCTGCAGACAGCCATCGATCATTATGCGCAGGCCGAGCCTTCCGCAACCGTACATATCTTCAGCGCCGGCGGGATGACGCTCCCGATCTTTAAATCCGACTTCAATCCAAACACCCTGTTCGACGCTTTCGCGGAAGTTATTTCGGAAAAAAGGATCCTTCGATAACCAATGGAAACGCCGGATGAATGTCAATCAAAGACGGGAGGGTCGTAAATGAACAATGCCGACATCCTTGTAAAAAGTCTGGAAGATCTTCTGGTGCAAAGTGTCTTTGGTATTCCGGGGGCGGCGATCCTGCCGGTTTTTCATGCACTGGCCGACAGCTCCATTGCTGTTATGGTCAATTCCAACGAACAGTCCTGCGCTTTCTGTGCCGCGGGGGTTTCCCGCGGCAGCGACCGTGTGGGTGTGGCCATCGTGACATCAGGGCCGGCAATCACCAATACGCTGACCGCCGTGGCGGATTCCAATGCCGACTCCATACCGCTTTTGGTATTCGCCGGCCAGGTGCCCACGAGCAAGATGGGAACCGATGAATTTCAGCACATTGACGTCAGCCGCGTTTTCGCACGCGCAGCTAAAAAGGTCGTTCTTGTCACTGATACCGACAGGATTGAAGAGATCGTCAAAGATGCCTATTTCTACGCAAAATCCGGAAAGCCCGGGCCCGTCGTCATCGATCTTCCCATGGATGCGCAGTTGAGTCGGGGTGTCTATGACAGCATCGATCCGGAAATCTTCCGCAGAAAGTATGAAGACGAGAGGCACCTTGGTTTGAACCAGTGCAGGCAGTTCTACGATATCCTCAAACAGTCGAAAAGACCCCTCCTTTATATCGGCGGTGGGCTTAACAACCAGATGTCCAGCGACCGCATCCGTCAGTTTAACCAGTTGTTCAACATACCCTCCATCAACAGCCTGATGGGGAAGGGCATTCTCGATGAGTCCAGGGACACCTCTCTGGGTATGCTGGGAATGTATGGCACGCCTTATGCCAATACGGCGATTCAGGAGACGGACCTTTTCATAGCCATGGGTGTCCGCTGGGACGATCGCGTGACGCAAAAGGTGGGAGAAGCGGGCCTGGAGGCAGACATTGCCTATATCGATATCAATCCCGAAAAGGTTCAGGATGTGCGGGTGACCCGCTATCCGAAATTCACGTTCATCGGTGATGCCGGGACCGCACTGGATGATCTTTTATCCTACGTCAGGAAGAATCCGGTTGAGCTGGACATCGCCGCATGGCAGCAGCGCATCAGGACACTGAAAAAACAAATGTGCTTGAACTACAATCAAGAATCACCCCTTATCCAGCAGGCGGAAGTCATGGAGACCCTGTCGTCCCTGCTCCCGGACGATATCCGGATCACCACCGGTGTCGGTAATCACCAGATGCTGGCCGCACAATATCTTAAAATAAAACGACCGAGATCCTTCCTCACTTCGGGCGGATTCGGTACTATGGGATTTGCTCTCCCCTGCGCCATCGGCGCGCATTTGGCGGACCCGGCAACGAAGATACTCGCCATTGACGGTGACGCCAGCCTGCGTATGAATATGGGCGAACTGCACACCATCGGCACCCGATGCCTTCCCATCAAGGTCTTGTTGCTGAACAACCACAGCACCGGCATGGTTCGAAACATCCAGACCGCCCGATATGCCGGTAAAATCATCGCCACCGAAGAGATCTGCCGAACCGTCAGCTATGCCGATATCGCCCGCCAATGCGGGTTTCAGATGGCCGACAAGATGGAGAGAAAAGCGGATCTGAAAACGGCGCTTAGCAATATGTTGGCCTGCGAGGGACCGGCTTTTCTGGAAGTCGTTACCGACATCGAAGAGGTTGTTTACCCGGTCATCGCCCCAGGGGACGGGTACAAACAAATGAACCTGGGTCCTTTCATTCGAACCACCTGAAATTCTACTTCTCCGATGCAAACATACACCGGCGAGCCACACGAGAGGGCCATACGGCTTTACCAGGATGCCGTGAGCGGATTCTAAGTCATCGGATTTTTTGAGGATCTTAATTTGCGAGGCAAGCCTCATGAGGGACATGAAGGTGCAGAATCGAAAACGAATTCTTCACTATTCGCAAGACCCAAAGGCTGACTTTTCCGCAAGCAGAGAATATGTGACGGTTTCACCCGAAAGGGGTGGCATTCTTCACCCTGCCAGACGGTAACTTTCGCCCAAATATTCTTCACGCATGATAAGTTGAAAAGTGAAGTCGTGCAGCAAATGTTTGCTTGTTTCCTGGCGGCGCGATGGTGAGAATTTTGTATACTTCTTTCTAAGTGTCCCACCAAAAATTTTCTGCGACACATTTGGTCGCCTTGTTGTAGGGGGCACGGTGTTCCATGCCCATGCACAAGGCTGCTCAATCACTCAGACAGCCTTGGGCTCGGCACTGCGGAAGAACGCTGTCTGTCGGATCGCAGGTGTGATACAGTAAGGTCGGGCAGACAAACGAGGCTCTTTACGGTTTTCGTTGTGAAAGTAACACGAATTTTCGAAGGAGTAGTGCAATGGGTGAAATCCTGTCAAATCCACATTTGCTGGACCTGAAAGAACAATTCCCGGAAACACCTGACAGCATAATTCTAAAGGCCGACGTGCTGAGGGAAGGCCTGAGGTATACAAAAGACCTGGGCGAGGCAGGCCAATGTGCCATCCCCAGCGGCGCCTTCCTGAGCCGCGAGCAGATCCCCCAGGAAGAATCGGATGATTTTGTCCTCGCAGTCCCTTGCCAGATGATACTCGAGGATGACACCCGCATCAATACCGAACTCGATCGCAACAGCCCGTATGCCATTCGGAAAGAGGGAGATGATCGCTATGCCCTCTGTCGCAACGAAGACCCCGTCGCGGAGGTATCCTTTCCCCGGCGCCCCGATTTCACACAGACATTGTCCAACGGCTCGCCGATAGCCGATTCGCTCGGCCAGAGGGCAGAGGGTTGCGCTGCCATGGTGCATTCATATTTCTGTGAATACGCCAAAAAAGGCGACCAGTGTGCCTTCTGTTTCCTGGGGAATACGATGGCCGGACTCGACCTCTCCGACATCTCGGCTGCCGGCCTGCCGGGACCGACACAGAGCATCGAGGCCTGCGGCCTGGCTTCCAAAGAAATCGACCTGTTCCATGTAGTTGTAAGCGGCGGCGCGTTCATCAACACGTCCCTTGAAGCAAAGTCATACGCAAAGACAATCTCCGCACTTCGCAAGACGATTGGACCCCGGGCGCGAATAACGGCGGTGTGCCAGGCCTTTGACGAGGATGGGTGGCTGCTGTTAAAAGAAGCAGGCGCCGACCGCGTGCAGCCAAACCTGGAAGTATGGGATGAAAAGCTCTGGCCGCAGATAGTCCCGGGAAAAGACAAGGCTGTTGGCAAGGCCGAGTGGGTCGAGCGATTGAAACTGGCCGTGGACATTTTCGGAGTCGGTGAGGTGGCCACCAACTTTGTGGCGGGCGCAGAGGCGACGGCCGGTTATGGCTTCAGCAGCCTGGACAAGGCGGTAGAATCTCACCTGGAAGGATACGCGGAACTATTGAGCCACTCAATCGTGCCGGTATTCGGGTTTCTGACCAAGGGCAGGGGCACCAAATACGATGGCATCGAGCTTCCGTCAACCGAATTCTACCTGAAACTGGGCTGGGAACGTACGAAGCTGATGGAAGAGTTCGGCATGTATCGCCACTATCGCGGCGGCATCGACGCCGATTTTTCCTGCTACAAATGCGTGACCCATAAGACGTGCCAGGACTATCCCCGGCTTCTTGGACTCGCGGAACCGGCAACAACGACATGAGCTGATTGTGGACTCTTTTGTCTTCGGTTAGATGCCTGCAAGAATCTGATAATCCCCAGGAAAATGTCTTTTCTTCATAGCGCAAATCAAACCGCACCCAATGAAGGATAGAAAACGAAACCTTCACTCTCTGAGAGCGATGTTTAAACGATCAGATGGGTGATGCCTTCACTTTGAGGGGGTCGGGAATAGTGAAGGTTTCCTCAGTAATCGCGGCATTCTATTCCTTCCGCTTATGTTGCTGACCCATGGGAGACGGTATAATAGCCGACCATCTGTCCAGACTCACCATCTTGAAAATTGCCGGGCTCACAAGGTTTCTTCGGCTTAGCCACATTATTCGCTTATCCTGTCCGTAAATGTGCGAATTCAGAACTGTGTCTTGAAAGCTGAGCGACCTAGCAATACCATAAGTCGTGATGTGACAATTACTTAGGCTTGTTAGACTCAGGGACATAGCGAGTGAACACGTGTTCGGCATAGAAAATGCACATCACTTAGCTTGACATGCCATCAGTAGCCGTAATGTGCCTATATGTCTCAAAGCGGATGTGGTTTAAAGTCGGAGTTTCATAATGGCAATAAGCGTTAGCGACAAGAATAGAGTTTCCTCAGGCGAAGTGAATTGTTCAGACCAAGATATGGGAAAACTGGCCGCGCGTTGGCTGGAGGAAAACTCGGGCGGAACAACTCTCGGCGACACATTCCTCCAGACCCTGAGGACTTCCTGTAGAAAAGGGGAAAGAGATAGACCTCCGGAGATGGATCTCCGAGGAATAAATCTTAGCGGAGAAGATCTTTCCGGCTTGGATTTTTCCAGCTACGATCTCTCCGGGGCGGATCTTACAGGTTCCAACCTAAGCGGCTCAAATCTGAGTTGGGCCCGATTGCACAAAGCAAGCCTTTCCGGAGCCCAACTAGGAGACTGTCAGTTGCTTGGAGCGGACCTGACATTTGCCAATTTGGATGAATGCTCCGCAGAAAGGGCAGGCTTTGGAGCGTCCGACCTTAGTGGCGCCAGCCTCCTAAAGGCGCACCTGCATGACGTGACATTGAGTGAGTCCAAGCTCTGCCAGACGGATCTTCGCACGGCGGACCTGCAAGGTTCACGTTTTCGTAATGCTGATCTCAGGGAGGCCAACCTTACCCGGGCAGACCTGAGAAATACTGGTTTTGAGGAAGCTGACGTCCCGGGCACGATATTCAACGAGACCGATATGAGAAAGGCCCGCTTGCGTGGGATAAAGAACTTTGAGAAGGCAAGTTGGTTGGGAACCGACATTAGCGAGGTGGATTTCTGCGGCGCCTATCTTGTAAGGCGTTATATCATGGACGAGAATTACCTGTATGAGTTTCGAAGCCGCAGCCGATACCATAAAGTTCTCTACTGGATCTGGTGGTTGACGTCAGACTGTGGGAGAAGCATTGGTCGCTGG